>CALUTX010000071.1 GCA_944323815.1 uncultured Parabacteroides sp.
CTACACCTACCTCGCCTCCGAGTGGGAGCGCGGCTCCATTTATGTGGGCACGACGAAGCAAAAGCTGCACTTCATCGGCATTCCGCTCTCGCTCAATTACAAGATTGCGGAGTGGAAACGCGTGCAGTTCTACGCTGCTGCGGGTGCGATGACGGAGGTGAACGTTGCCGGCAAGCTCGAATCGAAAATTATGGCCGACGGCGACGAGCTTCGCCGCCAGCGCGAGCATATCCGGATGAAAGAATGGCTCTGGTCGGTCAGCGGACGGGTCGGCGCGGCCTATCCCTTGTGGCGCTTCGTGAGCGTCTACGCCGAAGCGGGCGTGGGATACTATTTCGACAACGGGAGCGACATTGAGACCATCCGTTCCGAGAAGCCTTTCAACGTCAGCTTGCAAGCGGGCTTCAGGTTGGGATTTTGAGTTTTTTGAACAAATGAGAGAAATATATTCAGTATAAACATAAAAACAGAGTAAAAAATGAAGAAACTAAAAGTTTTGGGAGTGGCGGCAGCTGCCGTCGGCATGATTTCATTGACATCTTGCTTGGGAGACGGAAAAAACACCTCGACGGTCTATGGCCTCGGGGTTGTGGAGTTCAGCATGGACGCATTTGGCAACGTTGTGACGGACGATTACGGAACGGTAGCCTATTCGCCCGCCTTCGCCGGGCTGAATGCGGGCGATTATGTGGTCTACACAGGTATGATTGACTATGACACGCAGACATCGAACAAGTACATGACGGTCGACGTCGAGCAAAACGGCTTCGCCCGCTTGAGCCGCTGGTATTCCGACCCGATGCAGGGCGACATGAAGACTCCGCTGCCTAACGAAGCGCTGGTGACGGAAGCTTTGTTCGCACAAATCTATGCAAATCTGGGTACTTCTTCGGGCGCATTCATTCACAGCGCGAACCAGAACGTGTTTATCCAGACCGCTTACAAAGATATCCCCAACGACCGGAAATTTTCTTACCAACTTTTCTATGACGCCGACATGGAGACGGTGGGCGTCGACGGAAGAAAGGTCTACGACCTCTATCTGCGTGCGACCGTGAGCGATCCGGGCGAAAACGTGGAGGCGAATTACTCTTACACCGACGTGTTCGACCTGAACCAATTCCTGAGCCGCGCGACGCAGATTGCACGCTCGGAGGGCGACGAGCGGATTTACATCCGCTTGAACTACGCCAACTCGTTCAACGCCGATACGACGGAGGTCACCTACAAGCAAGCCGAAGTTGCCGCTTATCCGGTATTCCAAGAGCAATAAATCCGGGCTTCCGAAAACGTGTAAAATGCGATTTCTCGCAAGAAAAAGGTCTTTGCAAACGTGCAAGAACCGATTTCTTGCGAGAAATCGCATTTTTCAAATGTGCAAAAGGTGATTTCTCGTGAGAAAAGGCATTTTGCAAACATGTAAACAGTGATTTCTCATGAGAAATTGCATTTTACATGTTTGCAAGAGCATTTTTCTCATGAGAAATCCTATTTTTCAGGTTTTCATAAAAGAAAAATCGTATCTTTGAGGTCATTTGTAATCCGAATTAAAAAGAAAGATATATGGCCATATTGAAAATAAAGAGTGTTGATTTGGGACACTTGAACAACGCCGAGTTCACCGAGTTCATGAACCGTTTTCGCGCGCTCGTTCCCGCGCTGGGAGGGGAGGAAGAGGAGCGTCCCGGAGGGCTTTCGGTCTTGGCGGCGACGGAGATAACCGACTACGGGCTGACGGCGGAGATGACCGAGGCGTTCGATGCCGACATGCAGGCGCTGACCGACGCCGTGAGCCGTTCGCAGGTGGACGAGAACACGAAACCGCGTGCTGAGCTGGATGCGGCGCGCGACGCGTATATATCCTACTATTTCTCACAGCTTTCGGCAGCGCGCAAAAGCCCCTTTGCGGAGACTTCCGGGCCTGCGGAGACGCTTTGGACGCGCACGAAAGACTATCGCGGCATCCAGCGGCTGCCTTTGCAGCAGGAAACGGCGCAAGTGCGGGGCCTCTTGTTTGACCTCGACAAGGCGGAAAACCAACCGCTCGTCGCCGCGCTCCATCTGGAGACGCTCGTCGAGAAGCTGCGCGAGGCGAACGAGGAGTTTGCAGCCCTGAGCGGCGAGAGCCTGGCGACGCGGGCGGCCGACCTGACCGAAGAGACCAAGGCGGTGCGCACGCGGCTCATCGAGCGGTATGACGAAATCTCGACGACGCTGTTTGCTTACAGCGTGCTGTTCAAAGACGACGTGTCGCTCACCTTCGTGCGCCAGTTGAACTCGCTCATCGACGAGACCGCCACTGCCTACAAACGGCGCGGCAAGGGCGAAACCCCTTCCGAAGAGGAAGAAACGCCGGACAGCGGCGACGAACGGCCTGGGGAATTGTAACATAAAAGGGTGCGGCTGTTTGTGTTGCAACTGTATGGGTGCACCTGTTTTTTTGAAAAGAAAGGACAAAGATGAAAAAGAATAAGATGAGTTATGTGTGCGGGACGCTTTGCTGCCTGTTGGCGTTTAGCTCCTGCTTGGGCGACACGGCGACGCAACTGACGATGGCGAACCAGACGGGGGTCGTGACGACCGAACTGCCGTCTGCCGGAAAGGCGGTCTACGTGAAGGGGGGCGGAGTGATCTCGTCCGAAGACTTTCAGACGGCGAACGTGGCCGAGGGGCAGTGTATCCTTTTTGATTATTCCATCGATTATGGGGCGGCGGAGAATGCCGACGGCGGTGCGTCGCTGGGCTACATGACGGCGACGATTTACGACAACACGATTACGACCGTCGACCGGTGGCCGCTGCACAGCGTGCTGAGCGATACGTCGCGTGCCTTGCCGAGCGAGCAGCTGCTCAGCGACTTGCAGGCGCGCACGGCCTATATCCGCGGGATGCTCTTCCTGTTTACCGAGATTGCCGACCATCCGACGGTGCAGCAAGACAGTTTTTCGCTCTCCTACAACGCCCGGCAGCCGGTGGGGAGCGACGGCGTGTATGACTTGTACCTCCGGTCGGTGAAGACGATGGCGGCGCCCGACTCGGTGGAGGGCGAGTCGATGATTATCCCCTGCGCGTTCAGTATCGGCTGCTTTGTCGACAGCGTGGCGCAGGCAAACGGGACGGACGAGGTGAGTTTCCGCGTCAACTATGCCGCTTCGTTCGGGCTGGATTCGCTTTCGGTGAACTTCGACGCGACGGACGTCCTGACGGTGAACGTCAACGAGCAGGAGTAAATAGGTAACAAGGCAAAAAGAAGAGGAGAGGAAACGATGTACAAAGAGATATTCAGATGGGTCATAGCGATTATATCCCAGCCGGCAAAGGCTTGGGAGGAACTCCGGCAAAAGGAGGAGAAAGGGGACGAGTTCCTGTCGCGTTTTGTCTATCCGCTCGTCGGGCTGGTGACGGTGGCGGCATTCCTCGGCGTGTTGTTCACGCGCAAGGAGTTCGATGTCGAGATGGCGCTTAAAGCGTCGGTCCGGACGCTGGTGTCGGCGTTCGGCGGGTTCTACTTGGCGGCCTACCTGCTGAATGAGTTGTGGCAAGGAATGTTCAAGCGGACGAAGGATATGCGGCTTTGCCAGCGTTTCGTGGGATATGCGTCGTCGCTGATGTTCGCGCTGAACATCGTGCTGGTGTTGTTCCCCGAGTTTTTCTTCTTGCAGATTTTCGTGCTCTATACGTTCTATATCGTTTGGGAAGGTGCGGGGCCGTACATGCAGGTGACAGAGGCGGAACGGCTGAAATTCGTTGCGCTTGCGACGATGGTGATATTGTTGACGCCTTGGTGCATCGGGCTTTTGCTTTCGATGTTGATGCCGGGGCTGAGTTTTTGAGTGAAAGAGGGAAATGAAAGAAAAAATTAGCAATCAGGTTCAGATAAAAAACAAACGGGCGACGTTCGACTATGAGTTGCTCGACACATTCACGGCAGGCATCGTGCTGACCGGGACGGAAATCAAGTCCATCCGCTTGGGGAAAGCGAGCCTTGTCGATACGTTTTGCATCGTCGAGAAGGGCGAGTTGTGGGTAAAGAACATGTACGTCGCCGAATACTTTTACGGCACTTACAACAACCATGTGGCGCGGCGCGACCGCAAACTGCTGCTGACGAAAAAGGAACTGCGCAAAATCGAGAGCGCGGCGCGCAACAGCGGCTTCACGGTGGTCCCGACGAAGCTGTTCATCAACGAACGCGGACTGGCAAAAGTCATCGTTGCCATCGCCAAGGGAAAGAAAGAGTATGACAAACGCGACTCCATCCGCGAGCGGGACGATCGCCGGGAGATGGATCGTGCCTTTAAACGCTAAAACTGGGTTTGTATGAGGAAAGAGGATTTTGTAAAGCTGCTCCGGGAACGTATCTTGATTCTGGATGGCGGCATGGGAACCATGGTGCAAGGGTTCAAGTTGACGGAAAGCGATTACCGGGGCGAGCGGTTTGCCGGTTGGCAGACCGATTTGAAGGGAAACAACGACCTGCTGAACATCACGCGCCCGGATGTCATCGGAGCCATCCACCGGCAATACCTCGAAGCCGGAGCGGACATTATCACAACCAATACGTTCAATGCGAATGCCATTTCGATGGAAGATTACGGGATGCAGCCTTACGTCCGGGAGATGAACCTCTCGGCCGGACGCTTGGCGCGTGCCGTCGCAGAGGCGTTCGTGGCGGAACATCCGGGGCGGACGGCGCTCGTGGCGGGTTCGCTCGGGCCGACCAACAAAACGGCGTCGATGAGTCCCGATGTGAGCGACCCGGCTTACCGGGCGGTCACTTACAAAGACCTGTATGCTGCCTATAAAGAGCAGGTGTTGGCCTTGGTTGAGGCGGGTGTCGATCTGATTTTGTTTGAAACGACCTTCGACACGCTCAATGTCAAGGCAGGTTTGGAGGCTGCCGAGGCGGTATTGGCGGAAACGGGGGCTGATTTGCCGCTGATGCTTTCGCTGACGCTCTCGGCGCAGGGCGGACGGACTTTTTCGGGGCAGACCTTGGGGGCTTTCCTGGCTTCCGTGCAACATGCGAATCTGGTGACGGTCGGTTTGAACTGCTCCTTTGGGGCGGCGGATATGAAACCCTATTTGGCCGAGTTGGCACGCTTGGCGCCTTACTACATTAGTGCCTATCCGAACGCGGGACTGCCAAACAGCTTCGGAACATACGACGAAACGCCGGAGAAGATGGCTGCGCACGTCCGTCCGTTCGTGGAAGAGGGGTTGGTGAACATTTTGGGTGGTTGCTGCGGGACGACGCCGGCGCACATCGCGCAGTTCCCAGCGTTGGTAAAGGATGCGAAGCCGCATGTACCGGCTCCGAAACCTGGCTGTTTGTGGTTGTCGGGGCTGGAGCTGCTGGAGGTGAAGCCCGAAAACAATTTCGTCAACATCGGCGAGCGTTGCAACGTCGCCGGTTCGCGCAAGTTCTTGCGCTTAATTAAGGAGCAAAATTACGAAGAGGCGTTGTCCATCGCGCGCAAGCAGGTGGAGGATGGCGCACAGATTATCGACATCAATATGGACGACGGGATGCTGGACGGCGTGCGGGAAATGACGACGTTCCTCAATCTCATCGCTGCGGAGCCGGACATCGCGCGCGTGCCGGTCATGATCGACTCGTCGAAATGGGAGGTCATCGAAGCGGGCCTGATGTGCACGCAGGGAAAAAGCGTCGTAAACTCGATTTCACTCAAGGAGGGGGAGGAGGTTTTCCTTCGTCATGCCACGCGCGTCAAGCAACTGGGTGCGGCGGTCGTGGTGATGGCGTTCGACGAGAAAGGACAGGCGGATACCTTCGAGCGGAAGGTCGAAGTTTGCGAACGCGCCTATAAACTGTTGATTGAAAAGGTGAATTTCGCCCCCTGTGACATTATTTTCGACCCGAATGTGCTGGCAATCGCCACCGGCATGGAGGAGCACAACGGGTATGGACTCGATTTCATCCGTGCGGTGGAGTGGATTAAGCAAAATTTACCCGGAGCGAAAGTCAGCGGAGGCATCAGCAATCTTTCGTTTGCCTTCCGGGGAAATAATTATGTGCGCGAGGCGATGCATGCGGTCTTCTTGTATCATGCCATTCACAAGGGATTGGATATGGGCATCGTGAACCCGGCCTCTTCCGTGTTGTATGAAGATATTGAGCCAGATTTTCGTGTGCTTTTAGAAGATGTCATTCTCAATCGTCGCCCCGATGCGGCCGAAGAGTTGATTCAATGGACAATTGACAATGGACAAGTGAAAAATAATAACGGGCAAAAAGAAATTGTCAATTGTCAATTGTCAATTGTCAATTCCAAAAAGGCTGTCTCTCGAGAAGAAAGGCGTTCTCTTTCCGTTGAGGAGCGTTTGGAGCAAGCCTTGATAAAGGGTGTCGGTGATTATTTGGAGGAAGATTTGGCGGAGGCACTGAAAACATACCCGCGTGCGGTGGATATCATCGACGGGCCGTTGATGAGCGGGATGAACAAGGTGGGCGACCTCTTCGGCGCGGGGAAAATGTTCCTGCCGCAGGTGGTCAAGACCGCACGGACGATGAAAAAAGCGGTGGCAATCCTCCAACCCGCCATCGAAGCGGAGAAAGTAACGTCGGGTTCGGCCAAAGCAGGCAAGGTATTGTTTGCGACGGTGAAGGGAGATGTGCACGATATCGGGAAGAATATCGTTTCGATCGTGCTGTCATGCAATAACTATGAAGTCATTGATTTGGGCGTGATGGTTCCGGCGGAAGTGATTGTGAAACGGGCGATTGAGGAGAAGCCGGATTTGGTTTGCCTCTCCGGATTGATTACCCCCTCTCTGGAAGAGATGGTTCACGTGACCGACGAGATGCAGAAGGCCGGTTTGACCATTCCGATTATGGTAGGAGGGGCTACAACGTCCAAAATCCATACGGCGGTCAAGATTGCGCCGCATTATGATTATCCGGTGATTCATGTGCTGGATGCTTCCCAAAATCCGCTGATTGCCGCCAAGCTGTTGAATCCGGAAACAAAGGATGCCTATGTCGCGCAATTGAATCGGGAGTATGAAGCCTTGCGTGCATCCCTTCAGGAAAAGAGAGAAGAGCTGGTCACACTCGCTTATGCACGTGCGCATAAGCCGGTCATGGATTGGAAAAACTATGTCCCGGTGGTGCCATCGCGTTTGGGTGTACAGGTGATTCCTTCTATTCCGATTGAGGCAATCATCCCTTACATTCATTGGACATTCTTTTTCAATGCGTGGAAATTGAACGGGCGTTTTGCCGAAATTACGCAGATTCATGGGTGTGATGCTTGTCGGGCTGCTTGGTTGGCGGCATTTCCGGAGGCAGACCGCGAGAAGGCTGCCGAGGCGATGCAATTGTATAAGGATGCTTGTCGGTTATTGGACCGGTTGGTTGAGATGAAAGCGGAATATTGCAAAGCCGTTTATGGCCTTTTTCCGGCGAATAGTGATGGTGATAACCTTCGGATAGGAGAGAATGTCGTGTTTCCTGTCTTGCGGCAGCAGGTTAAACGGGAGGATGGAGTTTATAAATCGCTTGCCGATTATGTTATGCCGTTGTCAGAGGGACGCACGGATTATGTGGGCGCTTTTGTTGTGACGGCGGGTGTGGGCGCAGAGTATTTACGTAAGAAATTCGAAGAGGAAGGAGATACGTATAATGCCATGTTGTTGCAGACTTTAACCGACCGTTTGGCGGAAGCGACGGCAGAGTATTTGCATGAAAAGGTTCGGAAAGCATATTGGGGATATGCACCTGACGAGGATTTATCTGTTCCGGATTTGTTTAAAGTGAAGTATCAAGGTATTCGCCCGGCGATAGGGTATCCCTCTTTGCCGGATCAGTGGCAAAACCAGACATTAAATCAATTGTTGGACTTTGCCCAAATCGGTGTCAGCCTAACGGAAAATGGGGCAATGTATCCGACTGCAACGGTCAGTGGACTTTATATAGCCCATCCGGATGCCCGTTATTTCATGATTGGACGGATTGATAGGGAACAAATCGAGGACTATGCCAACCGACGGGGATTGACCGTAGAAGAAGCTATGCGCATCTTGAATAAGAATGTTTGAAAAGAGGGGAAATATAAGTAGCTCCGAGGGGAATCGAACCCCTATCTAAAATTTAGGAAATTCTTGTTCTATCCGTTGAACTACAGAGCCCTGTTTTGGTTCGGCAAAAGTATAACCTTTTTTGTAAATGTCCAAATATTGTAAAGGCTCCTGCATAAATAAAGGCAACCGGAAACAAAATTCGGTTGCCTTTGCTATTAGATATAAATACCCTTGTCTTAAATTAAAGGAGTAATCCGGCTGCGACCTCTTCGGCTACGGCATCGTTTTTAATGGCAGCCACTAATGCAAGCGCGAAATTCATGACCAGTCCAGGTCCTTTTCCGGTAATGACATTGTCTGAAACTTCTACGGCTTCTCCTGTTGCGTTTGCGCCGATTAACTGAGGTTCAAAACCCGGATAGCAGGTCGCATTGCGTCCTTTTAATAATCCCAATCCTCCTAAAACCATCGGGGCCGCACAAATCGCTGCGACGATGCGCCCTTCGCGATATTGTTGCAACAAGGCCTCTTTTACTGTTTCTGAATTATTCAGGTTGGATGCTCCGGGCATTCCTCCGGGGAGGATGAGTGCGTCTGCATCGTTAAGTACGGCTTTATCTATTGTCGTGTCGGCTGTAACTGGTACCTGATGTGCTCCGGTTACAATCGGGTCGGCGGTGATGGATACCGTCTGAACCTCGATACCGCCCCGCCGTAGAATGTCGACAGTACCTAATGCTTCCATCTCTTCGAAACCATTGGCTAAAAATACGATTGCTTTTTTCATACCTTTCTTTAATTAAGTTTATATACGTAGGTGATTGTCCCACTTTGGTTGTTTACGCCGGATATTTCATTGAATCGGTTTTTGCGTGCGGCCGCTTTCGCCTTTTCCCGCATGCCCACATCTTCGATGGTGGTTCCCCGTCCAATGTCCGCCCGTATGACATTTCCTTTTGTATCGACGATGATGTCGATTACGATTTTCCCTTCTTTGTTCTCCGTATAGGAAGGTTCGGCCAGTTTACCAGTGATTAGCTGTCGGTTGGAAAGGCTGAAAGAACCCATTCCGCCAATGCCCTCGTTCGCTCCGTGGTCGGAGTTACCGAACGGATTGCCTTGGTTGCCGACTCCGCTTTCAGCATCCCCTTGGCTGCTATTCTCTTGGGAGCTGCCGATGCCGAAAGCGCCTGCCACCCTGTTTTTAATCGCTTCCTCTTTTTTGCGGCGTTCCTCCTCCAGCCGTTTCCGTTCGGCCTCTTCTCGGCGGATACGCTCTTTTTCGGCCTCCTCTTTCCGTTTCCTTTCCTCCTCTTCTTTCTTCTTTTGTTCCTCTTCAAGCGAAATGCTCTCTTCTATATTTTGCGTGATGAGTTCCTCTTGAGAAGTTTCCGGGGCGGAAGGCGGAGGCGGGGGCGTTGTTTCCTGAGGCAGTTCCCGTCCCGTATATTTAGGTTCAAATGTTCCGGCCGCCGCATTGACATTCCCGAAATTGACCAATACGCCTCCCTCTTCTTCCGGAACGACCGCTTTTAAAACGGTAAATCCCAAAATCAGCAGGATGATTGCGTGGAAAGCAAGAGAACCTATGATACCGTATATGTCGTCTTTATTCAGTTTCATTTTTGCGGTCGTGTGGCGAGCACCATTTTGAAATTGTTTTGATTGGCAATGTTGAGAATCTGTACAATCTCCTTATAAGGAACGGTTTCATCCGCGTATAATGCGACAAACATTTCTGGCTCTTTGGTGTGGCACTCTTGCAAAAAAGGTGTGATTTCGTTGAATGTCACCTGCCTTTCACGTTGGTTGCCAAATGCCACGTAATAATTCAGATTGGCATCAATTGTCACGCGCACGATAGGCTTGGCGGCAGTTTGTTTCTGTGCCTGCGGAAGCGTCACCTTGATTGCATTGGGAATGACGACCGTAGAGGTTACCATAAAGAAAATCAGCAGCAGGAATATGACGTCGGTCATAGAGGCCATGCTGAAGCTTTCGTTTACTTTTGTTCTTCGTTTTAATGCCATAACTTAGTTTGCCGGTTCATTCAACAAATCCATGAATTCCATTGTGCGGGCCTCCATCTTGTTGACCACGTTGTCTACTTGGGAGACCAGATAATTATAAGCAAACAGGGTGATGATACCGACCACAAGACCTCCGACGGTGGTCACCAACGCTTCATAGATACCTCCAGACAACAACGTGACATCCACATTTGTGCCGGCATTGGCCATGTCGAAAAATGCACGGACCATACCCGTCACAGTCCCCAAGAATCCCAACATCGGAGCGCCTGCCGCAGTTGTCGCAATCAGCGGGAAGCCTTTTTCGAGTTTGGCAATTTCGAGGTTCCCGACATTCTCAATGGCCACCAATACGTCATTCATCGGTCGCCCCAGTCGTGTGATACCTTTTTCAATCATACGGGCAGAAGGGGTGTCGGTACTGCGGCAAAGATTGAGTGCCGAATCGACTTTTCCTTCGTGTATGTAGTCTTTGATTCGATTCATGAAATTTTCGTCCTCTTTACCTGCCCGTCGAATGACCAACAAGCGTTGGATAAAGATATAACCGGCTATCAGTGAAAGAATTAATAAGACAATCATAATCCATCCACCTTTACAGGCGAGGTCGATTATATTGATTTCTGCTTCGGTAGGTGCTGTTACGGCCGTCAAATCGGGCATTTGTTCAGCGGCTTGCGCGCCGGCAGCCTGTAAGGAAAGTAAAATGCTCATACGTAGCTTATCTGATTAATGATGAATAATTTGTTTCTTAATTAACGGAGAAAAAGAGTCTTTATTATGATTGGCTTTGCAAACATGCTTTGTATAATGCGATGGTTTCTTTCAATCCATGATAAAGGGCATCACAAATGAGGGCATGTCCGATGGAAACTTCGTCCAGCCAAGGAATATTCTGACTGAAATAACGGAGATTTTCCAAACTTAAATCGTGGCCGGCATTGACACCTAACCCTAAACTCTTTGCCAGTCGGGCAGCCGTGACAAAAGGAGCAACGGCCTCTTCGCGATTTTTCGCATAGTTGCTTGCATACGGCTCGGTGTATAGTTCCACCCGGTCGGTACCGGTTTTGGCAGCCAATTCGATATTGTCAAGCTCTGTCCCCACGAAAATGGAGGTACGGATGCCGTGCGAGGTGAACGTGTCGACCAATTCACTCAGAAAGTCGAAGTGTTTCTTTACGTCCCACCCGGCATTGGACGTGATGGCATCCGGTGCATCCGGAACAAGCGTCACCTGCGTCGGTTTGACTTTCAATACCAAGTCTATAAATTTCTCACTGGGATAACCTTCTATGTTGAATTCTGTCTTTATTGCCGGTTTGAGGGCGTAAACGTCACTGTATCGGATGTGCCGTTCGTCCGGTCTGGGATGGACGGTTATGCCTTGTGCCCCGAATGATTCACAATCCAAAGCCACTTTCAATACGTTCGGGACATTTCCCCCGCGAGCGTTCCGCAGGGTTGCCACCTTATTGATATTTACACTTAAA
>CALUTX010000072.1 GCA_944323815.1 uncultured Parabacteroides sp.
GATTCAAGCCGTCGAACGCTGCCAGGCAAACGGCTTGGAAGAAATCAGCATCGACCTCATATACGGTTTGCCGGGGCAGACACAAACCGAATGGGAAAACAATCTGGAAGAAGCGCTCAAGCTGGCAGTGCCACATATCTCCGCTTATCATTTGACTTACGAAGAGGGCACCGCCTTGTATAAACTGTTAGCCGCCGGGAAAATCACGCCGGCCGGAGAGGAGCAAAGCGTTTCCTTTTTCGCTACATTGATAGACCGGCTCACGGCCTCCGGCTACCAGCACTATGAAATATCCAACTTCGCCCTTTCCGGACATCATGCCCGGCATAATAGCTCCTACTGGAAAGGAACAAGCTATTTGGGGATTGGCCCGTCCGCCCATTCCTACGACGGGAAAAGCCGGCAATGGAATGTTGCTTCCCTTCCTCTTTATATAGAAGGAATCCGCACGGGCCATCCGAATTTCGAACGGGAAGAGTTGGACGAGCATACGCGCTACAACGAGTTTGTCATCACCCGGCTGCGTACGATGTGGGGAATCCGGATGGACGACGTGTTACTACAATTCGGAGCGGAGAAACGGGATTATCTCAAGCAGCAGGCGGCCGCTTATATCCGCCAAGGGCTGCTCAACGATTCGGCAGGCACGCTTACACTTTCCCGGAAAGGAATATTCATTTCAGACGGAATCATGAGCGATCTTTTATGGGCGTAAAAGCTGCTTAAGACATTTGACAAATCAATGAAATTATACCAAACAAGCCGTTTTTACAACAAACGGAGCGGTTCTCAGTACATTTTCTGCACATTTTTATTATTTTTGAGAATAAAATGGACCAATCTATTAAACTATTCTCTATATTTGCCCCGTAAAAGACAGTGAGTAGATGCCATATTTATACATTATATCGGGATGCAACGGGGCAGGAAAGACAACTGCTTCCTTCACGATCCTTCCGGAAATGTTGAAGTGCAAGGAGTTTGTCAATTCCGACGAAATAGCCAAAGGGCTTTCCCCTTTCAACGCCGATAGTATCGCGGTCGCTGTCGAAGCCAGCCGCATCATGTATAAGCGCATAAAAGAGCTGATCGCCGCAGGCGAGACGTTCGCGATGGAAACTACACTGGCTACCCGCTCAGGTGCGAACCTGATTCGGGAGGCACAAAGGGAAGGATATTACGTGACACTGCTCTATTTTTGGTTGAATACGCCAGATTTGGCAGTCGAACGGGTGAAAATGAGAGTGGCTGCGGGAGGGCACAACATCCCGGAAAGCACAATCCGCCGACGATATGAGGCGGGCATTCATAATCTCTTTGAACTCTATATCCCCATTTGTGACTATTGGATGATTGCAGACAATTCCATGTCGCCAATGGAAATCATTGCCAAAGGCTTCAGGAATGATAAAAAAGAGATATATAATTCGAATGTTTATTCAAAACTTGAGCATCATGAGTGAACAAGAAATAAGGGAATTTGAAGAGAATATCGTTAAGGGTGCGAACATCGCTTTTCAGCGACTTGTCAGTCAGAAAAAGAAAGAGAACGGAGAATTGGTCTTCTCGCGTAACGGATACATCTTCCGCGTTAAAGCGGCTGATTTAGACAAAGGCATTTTCTAACGAATCGACATGATAACTAAAAAGGCTGATGAATCCAGGAGGATTTTCATCAGCCTTTTTGTGTGCTTTCCGCTTGTCTTTTTTCGATTACTTCTCTACCGTGAACTTATAAATACACTCGCTGAAATATCTCTCGCCCGGCTGCAATACGACAGATGGGAAATTCGGCTGGTTCGGCGAATCGGGATAGTGCTGCGTCTCCAAGCACAAAGCGCCGCGATGCGGATAGACAACGCCTAATTTGCCTTTGTCACCCTCTTTCGCCATCGCATTTCCGGCATAGAATTGGATACCCGGTTCGTTGGTGTACACTTCCAATCCGATGCCACTCGTCGGCGAAACAGCCTTTGCGGCCAATTGCTTGATGTCGCCGCCCGTATTCAACACCCAGTTGTGGTCATACCCTTTTCCATAGGTCAACTGTTCAAACGCATCGTCGATATGCGCGCCCACAGCAATCGGCTGGCGCAAGTCCATCGGCGTACCCGCTACGGAATCCAATACGCCCGTCGGAATCAAAGTCGCATCGACCGGCACATAGGTGTCAGCAGCAATCATAATCTCATGGTCTAACATTTGCGACCCCGGCACGCCCGACAGGTTGAAATAACTGTGGTTCGTCAGGTTCACCACCGTCGGCTTGTCCGTCGTTGCCTCATATTGAATGTCCACAGCATTGTCGTCCGTCAAAGTATAAGTCACCTTTACATTCAAATTACCCGGGAAACCAGCCTCTCCGTCTTTCGAGAGATAAGTCAGTTCGACCGTCTGCTCGTTCAGCTGCTTGGCATCCCACACCACCGTATGATAACCGTTCGGCCCGCCATGCAGGCAGTGTCCGTTGTTATTCTGCGGAAGTTGGTATTCAGTCCCTTCCAACGTGAACCGCCCGTTGGCAATCCGGTTGCCATAACGCCCGATCAGTCCGCCGTAATTGTTATTCGGATTCGCCACATACTGCTGGATATTGTCATACCCCAGCACGACATCCGTCAGCTTCCCGTTTTTGTCCGGCACCATGACCGACACCAAACGTCCGCCCCAATTGGTCACGCAAGCCTCTGCCCCTTGCTTGTTTTTCAACACGTACAGAGCCGTCGGTTTTCCCTGCACTTCCGACACGAAATCGGCCTTCTTCAAGCCCGAAAGCGTCGCCTCCTCCTGTTTCTTCTCAGCACACGACAATAAAAAACACATTGCCAAGGCTGCCATACAAAACTTCTTCATCTTTTTCAATAGAACTAATTTAATGTTTATCAGATATACGGACAAATATACACATTATTCCCCCAAAACCATGTAAAATACCTTGTTTTATCTGGTAAAACATGAATTCCGTGTATCACCGTGCAAACACTTTCTTTACTTCCTGCACAAAATTTGTTCTGACACTGGCACATAAACCCACTTTTCATTGCAGCTATTCTTTAATTAGCAACGTTGTTTTTATAATCAGCGACGCCGTTTTAAGAATAGAAGGAAAGCCATCATAAAAGATATGCTGGGTATTTGAACTTCTGCTGCGACGAAGATAAATAGTTGCCTGTTGTGAAATACAAATCCCTTTCGTATTTTTGTCTCTCTCTAAGCAAGTGAAATGAAACAATATTTAGATTTACTCGAACGTGTCCTCCGCGAAGGAGTCAAGAAAAGCGACCGGACAGGAACCGGTACTTATAGCGTATTCGGACATCAGATGCGATTTCATCTGGACGACGGCTTCCCGCTGTTGACCACCAAGAAGCTGCACCTGAAATCCATCATCTACGAGTTGCTTTGGTTCCTGCAAGGCGACACCAACGTGCACTACCTGCAAGAACACGGTGTCCGCATCTGGAACGAATGGGCAGACGCCGACGGCAATCTGGGGCATATCTACGGTTACCAGTGGCGCTCATGGCCCGACTACGACGGCGGGAGCATCGACCAAATCAGCGAAGCGATCGAGACAATCAAGCACAATCCCGACTCGCGCCGCATCATCGTCAATGCGTGGAACGTGGCTGACCTGAAAAATATGAACCTGCCGCCCTGCCACATGTTTTTCCAATTTTATGTGGCCGACGGGCGGTTAAGCTTGCAGATGTACCAGCGCAGCGCCGACATCTTTTTAGGTGTCCCTTTCAACATCGCGCCGTATGCGCTCCTGCTGCTGATGGAGGCGAAGGTGACCGGGTTGAAAGCGGGTGACTTCATCCACACGTTGGGTGACGCCCACATCTACACCAACCACCTCGAGCAGGTGCGTTTGCAACTGACGCGCGAACCGCGCCCGCTGCCCCGCATGGAAATCAATCCGGAGGTCAAAGACATCTTCAGTTTCCGATATGAAGATTTCAACTTAATCGGCTACGACCCTCATCCACACATCAAGGGCGTCGTATCCGTATAAACATAAGACAAACAATAAATTTGATTTGATTAAAAACGATACAGTTATGAGTACAATTTCAATTGTAGCGGCAATCGCAGACAACAACGCAATCGGGAAAAACCGCGCATTGCTCTGGCACATGCCGGCCGATATGAAACGTTTTAAAGAACTGACGACAGGTCACGCCGTCATCATGGGAAGGAAAACATTCGAATCGCTGCCGAAAGGCGGACTGCCCAACCGCAAAAATATCGTCTTGACAACGCTGCCCGAAGCCGGTTTTGTCAACTGCTTCGCCTGCGAGTCTATGCACGACGCACTCGACCTGTGCGAGAAGGAACAAGACATCTTCATCATCGGCGGCGCATTGGTCTATCGCCAAGCATTGGGCATTGCCGATAAAATGTACCTGACGCGCGTACATGCCGAGTTTCCCGATGCCGACTCCTTTTTCCCCGTCGTCAACTGGGATTTGTGGGAAGAGGTCGAACGCGAAGAGTTTCCTGCTGACGAAAAAAACCCTTATCCCTACACCTTCCTGACGTATGTTCGGAAACGATAATGATTTAACTTTGTAGAGACGCGGCGTGCCGCGTCTCTACAAAATCCATCCTACAGCCATGATACGAAGGAAAGATGGTTTCAACGGAGAGCGGGCACTTGTCTTGCCGCAATCTATCGTGCACGAAATGGAAGAGAACCCCATCGCTTCCATGCTGCATATCACGGACATCGGCTATTATCCGAAGGCTTGGTTCCATTTCCGGGATCGGACAGAACCGATTTCGCAGTTTGTATTCATCTACTGTACGGAGGGAGCCGGCTGGTTCAAAGCCGAGGGGCGGGAATATGCGGTCAAAGCCAACCAGTATTTCATCCTTCCTGCGGGTAAACCCCATGCCTACGGAGCCGACGAGCAATCACCTTGGACTATTTATTGGATTCACTTCAAAGGAAAATTGGCTGCCTATTTTGCCCAACCTTGTGCGCGTCCGGTCGACATCAAGCCTGGCATCCATTCGCGCATCAGCAACCGCATTGATATGTTTGAAGAGATTTTCCGGACACTCGAAATGGGTTACAGCCATGAGAACCTGCTTTATGCCTGTTCGACCTTTTATCATTATCTCGGCACCCTGCGCTATTTGCAGCAATACCGAGACGCCATCCACCCGGAATCGGGCCATAACGACATCGTAACCGTTGCGATTCATTTTATGAAAGAGAATATAGAAAAGCGACTGACTTTAGCCGACATCGCCGCCCACACCGGTTATTCTTCTTCCCATTTTTCATCGCTCTTCAACCAACGGACCGGATACGCGCCGCTGGCTTATTTCAACCAACTGAAAATCCAGCAGGCCTGTCGCCTTCTTGACTTTACAGACATGAAGATGAACCAGATTTGTTACAAAATCGGCATTGAAGACACCTATTACTTCTCCCGCCTTTTCAGCAAAATCATGGGCATGTCGCCCCGCAAATACAAACAGATGAAGAAAGGTTGAGGAAAGCAACCCGCCGTTTTACCAATAATATTGTCTGAGAATTTCCTGCATACGTGGGGATTCCGCATCCGTATCGCCAGCTTCGCGCCGCAGCTGCCACAGTTCACGCTTCAATTGTTCGATTTCATCAGCATACGCAGGCGAATCATAGAAATTATGATTTTCCTGCGGATCGACCATCAAATCATGAAATTCCCAAGCGGGAGTCGTCGGTTTCTTTGCCGAACCGGTAGCATTCAGCGGATCACCATACAGGAACATCAGCTTATAGCGATGCGTGCGAATGCCGAAATGCGCCGGACGAATGGCGTGATGCGTCCAATAGCGATAGTACATGGATTGCCGCCAATCACGCGGAGTCTCACCCCGCAGATTCGAACGGAAACTACGTCCGTCGCTCAAAGCAGGAGGTTGCACGCCTGCGTAGTCGGCAAGCATGGCCGCAAAATCAATATTTAAAATGATGTCATGGTTGCGTGTTCCGGCCGGAATCTCTTTCGGATAACGAATGACAAAGGGCATCCGCAACGGTTCCTCATACATCATCCGTTTGTCGAAGAATCCATGTTCACCCAAGAAATAACCTTGATCGGAGACATAAACAACAATAGTATTCTCCGTTAAACCCTCCTCGTCAAGGAAACGGAGCAGACGACCAATATTCTCATCAATGGCAGCCCCGCAACGCAAATAATCGCGCACCAGCTTTTGATAGATTTTACGCCGCGCCTCCACCTTGTCCAATCCTTCAACAGAAAAAGGAAGTTCCGGATAACGACACCACCACGAATCGGGGTCTTTGGAGGCAATTCCCCAACGACGCGCCATATCTTCCAAAGGCTGACCGGGAAAGGCACGTCCGGAAGTTTCCGGCCCAAACTCTAACATATTAGCGGGTTCCGGGAAAGTCACGTCATCATACAAATGCTTCAACCGTTCCGGGAAATCCCACGGTTCATGCGTCGCTTTGAAATGGCAGCACATCAAGAAAGGTTTCTTCTTGTCGCGCGAACGAATCCATTCGATTGTTTTGTCTGTGACCAAGTCCGTCGAAAAACCTTTTTCTCTTTTACCGCTTGTTCCTTCCGTATCATCTACCCAACCTTCAGCCGTCTTAAAAAGCGGGTCCCAATATTCCCCTTGGTCATGGAAAACCGCAAACGTATCAAATCCCGCCGGCTTGGTTTTCAAATGCCATTTGCCAAAAAGAGCCGTCTGATAACCTCCCGCCTGCATTTGCTTGGCCACATTATCCAAAGCCGGGTTCAACGCATCTTCAAGCGTATACACACCATTGTGATGGCTATATGCACCTGTCAGTATCGCTGCCCGGCTGGGCACAGAAATCGAGTTCGTGCAGAAACAATTCTCCAACACACACCCTTCATCCGCCAGACGACGAATATTTTCATTCTGTACATATTGACTCAAAATTCCGCCATAAATTCCCCACGCTTGTGAGGTATGGTCATCAGAAAGGATAAAAAGAATATTTGGACGTTCGTCTTGCTGCGTCCTCTCTTCTTGCGCTTCAAGCGGCATCAAAAGCCCGTTGATTCCCGCAAACAAAAAACAATATTTAATCGTATTCATGGCTTTCTCTGAAGATTGCAGTTTAGTCCGCTCAAGAACAGCGGAGTGAACGTCCCAAACGCAAGATAGTAGTACGTGTAATTCCGTTCAATTCACACAGTTTTGACACCGTTGTCCCGTATTTCGCTGCAATCTCACTCAATGTGTCGCCCGCTTGAACCCGGTGATAAATCGGCTGTCCTCCTTCCGATGCAGAAGATGAAGTTTGCGAAGTAACAGATGCCACAGCTGCCGCATCCGCTTCTACTGTTGTTTTCTTAACGGAAGATGCTTTTTTAGCTGCCGAAACAGAAGAGCCTTCACTCGCGTAACAGCGGATGGACTGCCCAATACGCAAAATCGAAGTAGATTTCAATCCGTTTAAACGGCACAACTGGCTGACAGTCGTTCCATACATACGAGCAATCTTACCCAATGTATCGCCCGACTTCACGCGGTGATAAACCATCTGATTAGTCGAAGAGGTATAAATATTACTCTTCCGCCCATTGATTTTAATGTTACGGAACACATACACATCTTCGTGCGGCACGCCATTCTCAAAATCAATCAACTCGGCCGGGTTTATCGCCTGCCCCAAAAAGCGCGTCTCAAAATGAAGATGCGAACCGGTTGAACGTCCTGTATTTCCGCCCAAACCAATTGTTTCACCCGCACGTACAATCTGATTTTCTTCAACCAATATCTTCGACAAATGTCCATAAACCGTTTCCAAACCGTTGGGATGACGAATCACGACATAATAACCATATCCCCGACGTTCATAGCCCTTAATACGCACCTTCCCGTCAAATGAGGTACGAATCGTATCGCCTTTCAGCACTTTCAAGTCAATACCTTTGTGCATACGCCGCCGACGCGGACCATATTTGGAGGTAATCCTTGCCATTGAATCAATCACAATCGGGTAAACAAAGGAGGAACAATCAATGGCAAACGAATCCGGGAAATTCACTTTCGACTTACCGCGAAACGGGTCGACCCATTTATTCTCCCAATTGGAACCATACAACTCGTCGGCAGGGAACATCAGATTCTCTTGAGCCTCCAACACTTTCTCGTCAAAAGAAGCCAATTCTTTTAGTTCGATATTTTTACGAATCCCCACTCGGTCTGCCATCAACTCGGAAACACGTTCGTCCATTTTGTTGATATGGATAACCTCTTTGGGCATATCTTTGTTTTCGCTTTTTTGAGCTTTTATGTCAATAGCCGATCCCAGAAAAGTGGTACAAAATATAAATAACAGTGCTTGTATTTTCATCTCCTATTTTTATCTCTTTCGATTCATTAGATACACAAAAAAGCCGTGCATTCGCCCGGCCATTTCATGGTCACACGGTCAAAGTTCGTGATTTTGAGCCATCTGACCAAATAGAATAAAGAAAAATTTCCGTAATGGAGATAAAGAAAATTGAAACAGTTCTTTTTATTTGCTGAGAAACAAGCATTTATGCAAAAATATGTTTTACAACATATCAGCTAATCATCCCCCAATTTATCTTCCTGCTGAAGAGAATTTTCAGTCGTTCGTTCAAAATCCGGTTCGCTTCGGACAGTAAGTCCGGGTCTTCGTTCAAAACCTCTTGCGCCATATCACGGGCATATTGAAGGATTTGGCCGTCTGCCGCCAAGTTCGCAATCTTCAGGTCGATGCCTTCCCCGCTCTGCCGGGTTCCCTCCAAATCGCCATGTCCGCGAAGCCGCAAATCCGCCTCGGCAATTTCAAAACCATTGTTGCTGTTTACCATAATTTCCAACCGTTTACGTGTCTCATTGCTCAACTTGTAAGAAGAGACCAACACACAATAAGATTGTTCCGCTCCGCGCCCTACACGCCCACGCAACTGGTGCAACTGCGACAAGCCGAAACGCTCGGCACTCTCTATCACCATCACAGAGGCATTCGGGACATTTACACCGACCTCAATGACCGTCGTTGCCATCAATATCTGCGCTTCACCGGAAACGAATTTCTGCATCTCGGCCTCCTTTTCTGCCGGTTTCATCCGCCCGTGTATCATGCAAACCTTATATTCCGGGAAAACCGATTGAAAGGTCTCAAACCCCTCTTCCAGATTTTTATAATCCAACTTCTCACTCCCTTCAATCAGCGGGTAAACCACATATACCTGCCGCCCAAGCCGGATTTCCTTCCGGAGAAAATCATACAGCTGCGCCTTTTTGTTGTCATAACGGTGTACAGTCAGTACCGGTTTTCGTCCCGGAGGCAATTCATCAATCACAGAAACGTCCAAATCGCCATACAACGTCATAGCCAATGTACGGGGAATCGGCGTCGCCGTCATCACCAGCACATGCGGAACGGTCACATTTTTCGTCCAAAGCCGAGAACGTTGCTCCACGCCGAAGCGATGTTGTTCATCTATAATGGCCAACCCCAGCGAAGCAAAGTTCACCGAATCTTCAATCAAGGCATGCGTTCCTACCACAATCTGAATCTCACCATTCGCGATTGCCGGTAAAATCCGATTCCGTTCTTTCTTCTTCGTCGAGCCGGTCAGCAACGCCACTTGGACAGGCATATCCTTCAAGAAACCTTTGATGGTCGCATAATGCTGGGCCGCCAATATTTCCGTCGGCGCCATGATACAAGCCTGACAATGGTTGTCGATTGCCAGCAACATCGCCAACAAAGCGACAAGCGTTTTCCCGCTCCCCACATCGCCTTGCAACAAACGATTCATCTGCCGGCCGCTCCCCATGTCGGTCCGAATCTCACGCACGACCCGTTTCTGAGCATTCGTCAGTTCAAACGGCAAATAGTCTTTATAAAAGGTATTGAAACAGTCTCCGACAGAAGCAAAAACAATTCCACGAAGCTTCCGCTTCCGCAGCGTAGCCGAACGGAGCATGTTCAGTTGGATAAAAAACAGCTCGTCAAACTTCAACCGTAATTGCGCCTTCCGCAACTTTTCAACCGACTCCGGGAAATGGACATTCCGAATGGCTTCGGCAAACGGCATCATCTGAATCCGGGCAAGCAGATATTCCGGCAACGTCTCCGGCAACGTCCAATTCAAACTATTTAATAATGTATATTGCAAATTCTGGATGGCACGCGAGTTGAGAAAGCTTTTCTTCATCTTCTCCGTCGTGCTGTAAAAAGGAGTCAAACCGTTTGCTACCTTATCCGCCTGATCCACCGAATCCATATCCGGATGGGCGATCGTGTAGATATGCCCAAATTCCGTCGGTTTCCCAAAAACAATGTAGTCCACGCCGGGCTTGATTTTTTCCGTCACATAATTCAAGCCTTTGAACCAAATCAAGTCGATCGTTCCCGTCCCATCCGTAAACTTACCGACCAAG
This sequence comes from uncultured Parabacteroides sp., assembly GCA_944323815.1. Classification (GTDB taxonomy): domain Bacteria; phylum Bacteroidota; class Bacteroidia; order Bacteroidales; family Tannerellaceae; genus Parabacteroides. The sequence continues at coordinate 10,435 of CALUTX010000072.1, forward strand.
CGTCGCGCACGTCCCTCCCCTAATGTATCAAAAAAGAGGATACGCCCTTTCAGCTGGATGTAAGGCATGTCACCTGTAATCTCGGCCACCTTGTAAAAACGGCTCCTGTCAATATATTTATAGGGAAAATAGTACAACAAATCCTCATACGAAGCAATGCCCGCCTCTTTCTGCAAGATTTCCGCTTTCTTGGGACCGACACCCGGCAAATACATGATGGAACGTTTATCAAGATCAAGCATAGCAGTCTTATGTTACAACCGATCATCCACCCATTCCCGTTCCAAACAACCCTTTACATCATAAACGACGCTCCGCTCTTTTACCAACGACGGAATATCCAACGAAAGGAATTGGCTGTGCGCAACGGTCAATACAACAACGTCAAACCGACGTTGTTCGGGCAACGTCGATAGCACTTCACCGCTCAACTCGCGTTCGACCTCTTCTGGACGAACCCAAGGGTCATAAATGGTTACTTTCATACCATAATCTTGTAAATAACGCACCACATCTTTCACTTTTGTGTTACGCACATCCGGGCAATTTTCCTTAAAAGTAAATCCCAAAACCAACACCTCTGCTCCACGAATCGGAATATCCTTCTTAATCATACATTTCACAATCCGACCGGCGATGTATTCACCCATTGTGTCGTTAATGCGCCGTCCATATAAAATCAATCCGGGATGAAACCCGTAATCTTCCGCCTTGCGAATCAGATAATAGGGATCGACGCCGATGCAATGCCCGCCGACTAAACCGGGTTTAAACGGCAGGAAATTCCATTTAGTCCCGGCGGCCGCCAATACTTCATTCGTGTCAATGCCAATCAAATGAAATATCTTGGCCAATTCATTCATAAATGCAATGTTGATATCTCGCTGTGTATTCTCGATTACTTTGGCCGCTTCTGCCACTTTGATACTGGAAACAGGAAATGTTCCTGCTTGGACAACGGAACGATAGAGCGCGTCAATACGCGCCGCCGCCTCCGGAGTAGAGCCGGAAGTTACTTTCCGAATCTTCTCAACCGTATGTTCTTTGTCGCCCGGATTAATCCGTTCCGGCGAATAACCGACAAAAAAATCACGATTAAAAACCAAACCGGATATCTTCT
>CALUTX010000073.1 GCA_944323815.1 uncultured Parabacteroides sp.
TTACAAATATGTTAAACAAGAGGCAACCTTTGCTATCAATAAGCAGGAATGTAGTCAACCTTTTCCGTGAAGGTACAGCCGCTCGAATGCAGCCGAAAACCTACTCCTCGAGTAAAGTCAAGGTTACTCCTTAAGTAAGGTCGACCTTACTCCCTAAGTAAACTCAACCTTACTCGAGGAGTAAGGTTTTCGGTTATTCTATGCACGGGTCGATTTCTTTGGGATTTCCCTTTATGATGTGTGCCACTTCCCGGCAACCGCAGTCGCAGTGTTTATTTTCCAAACAGCTGTTGCAATAAACCGGCTTGTAGCGGCTTTCTGCGAAAAGGTTCCAATAGGCCCTATCCTGAATCATCTCCTTATCAAACACATTCCCCACAATACGAGGTGAATGGTTGCAAGTCCGAATCTGTCCTGCCGGGTCGATGACGAAGAAACCTTTTGCGGCGGCACACTCCGTACTTACATGCAGCCATTGGTATTTATTGCTGTCCTTAATCAAACATTTGGGAAATTCCGTTCCCACAAAACCATTGCGTTTCCCATAGCTCAATGCCTCTTCCGCGATGTCCAACATCCCATTTAACTGCTCTTTATCCAATGTCAAAGCATCCTGATACGCCAACCCTCTTCCTCCGGGCAAGAAACGGTTCAACAAAGCAGAAGAGGCACCGTTCAATAACCCTAAAGCAATCGTACGGAATAATTCATGGTAGTTTTTCTTTGTGACTGTTATATTGACCGTCGTACGCAGGCCCATCTCTTTGGCTTTCCGGAACCAATGTAAAACACCGTCCGCATTGTCTACCCCCGTATGTTCCTCGAATGTTTCATATCCGGGAAGGCTCATGCTTACATGCACATGACAACGTTTGAACAATTCCAAATAACTTTCATTCATCAGGCGCCCATTGGAAATGAGCACAATTTCGTTGTCTATGCCCCTTTGCAGCCCCGTTTTGTGAATGTATTCCAACAGTTCGGGCATTTCCGCTTTCAACAACGCCTCTCCTCCCGAAATGGAAAAAGTCCTCACGCCTTCTGCGTATAGCCTATCCACGACCTCCATCCATTCGTTCAAACCCAATTCTTTCTGTTTGGAATAAGTGGAGCCGGGGGCATCCCAAGGGCACGAACAAAACAGACAGTGGTGGTTGCATCGGTAGGTCAATTCCAATACGGCCGACTGAGGTAATATAAAGTCGTTTTTCATATCTTTATTCCTAACATCTTTTCTATTATAGCTTGATTTTCGGACACATACATTAAATCACCATGATCCACAAAATATTCATTTTTATCACGCAAAAAAGCCAATACGGCTTCATACATTCTCCAATTATTTGCGATAGTTTTATGATAAGTTTCCTCTCCTTTAAAACGGAAATAGAAAAGAATATTGACATCGTATGGAAACCAATCATACGGATCATACGAATGATCTATTCCGCTACAAGCCAAGCACGCTTGTTCAATCTTCGCGTCATAACCCAACTTCCTTATCTTTTTTACATACGAAACAATACTTAAGAAATGGTTACGAGGATCTGTTCTTAAGTTTTCTACCGTTCTACCACATTTCGGACAAACAAATGTATAGATGGGCTCAGGATATCTAATACTATAACACATTGCTCCCATTGGTCTTTCCTCCATCGGCAAAACTTCTGCATTCGCCATTTCTTTCAAACGCATGATTAATTCTTCACGTCCTAAGTTTCTGAGTGTTTGTTCACTTTTTTCATTTTTCTCTTTTTCTTCCATAATTCTATTATTTATGTGATTTATACCTATTACCCCAAAGGAATCAATACAGATACCCACGATTCAAATCCTTATAATCTACCAATTGGTCACAATGCCTGCGTATGTACGCTGCGGCTTTTGTATCCGGATATTTTGTGGCTGCAGTTTTAAACAGATTCCAGTCGTAGCAGGCTTTGGCCGCCCGTTCCTTGTCGGTAAACAATTGGAAAGCATGTTCTTTTATTTGATTCACTTTCAAACAAAGTTCTTTTTGGGTTCGTTTATTTTTATCGTAAGACGGATTGTGAAATTGATGAGGAATCCCGTAAGCATAAGAGGTAAGCACCCAACACTGTAATATGGAATTTTGTACTCCCAGTGCATAAGTGAGCATATATTCTGCTTTGTCGTTAGGATTATCCGCTTGTCGAATTCTCTGTTCGAGTGTGTACATTTTTTCAGCAAAGTTCAGTTTGTAACGTTTCCCCTGAACTTCCCGTTTCAACGTTCTGCCAAAAGGATCCCGTTCGAGAGGAGAATAGATATTCCGACTTTCTATAAAACCATCCGAAACAGAGCGGAGATACACAACGGCTTCACCATATCGCATGGAGGCGATAAGTTTAGTCCCGATAATCTCACAGAGATATTGACGGTCTGTATAGCTGCGTTCATTCAAAAAAGTATCAAGGCTGCATAAAGGATTTTCCATACGATGAAGCAAACGTTCGGCATATTTGACATCCAACGTATCCAGATTGGTAAAGAAATCATTGCAGTAATCATAGGAATTATATATATTCTTCCGATTGCGATAGGCTTGCCAACTGACGATTTCCCCCTCCCATGTCTGTACTTTATCCACCAACGTGAAAATCCGATTGTCCGCATAATTCAACCACTGCAAGGCACGGGTATAGTATCCGGAGGATTGACAAAGGGGAACAACTTGCGAAATGACAATCTTCCGCATCATATCATTCCAATAATATTGGCTCATGCCACAAGAATGATTGCTGATTCCCGACTCTATAATCGTATTGCGGGTTACAGAATCCAAACACGAAACGATTTTGTTATCTAACCATACCAACTCACGATACAACTCGTTTTCAAATTCAATGTCATATTTTTGTGCATGTTTGACGTTCAAATAAATGCGAAATACACGGATAGCTTCCCGTAAATCCGGATCAGGGTTGTATTGTTCTGCCAGTCGGATATACTTCCATGCTTTTTCCGGAATGTCTATCCGGTCGTATGCATAAGAGAGGGTATAATACCAAGCCGCCCGATTGTCCGGTTGTCTCTCTTTAAACTCTGTCGATAAAAAAGAAATCAATGCTTCAAACGCAATACGAGAATCTTCTTTCGATCTCGTTTCCTCTTTATGAACAAGGTACTGCAAACAAGGAAACACCTTGTCTCCATTCGGATTTTTATTGCATAGATAATAAAATATACCCCAACTACTTAACTTTGCCTTCCTCTTATTCAAACAATACAGATAGGAACTGATATCTTCTATTTCAAAAAACATATCTTCAGCCGTTCCTATTTCTCCTATGTGACAATAAGCTCCTGCGGCATAACCTTTTGCCATTTCTTGTATGACACCTTCCCGAAACGCATTCTTCCGCTCCAACCACAGATTCAGACATTCCGTGTATCGCCGGTTGGCGATGTAAGCTCTCAGCATCTGAAGCGTGTAGCGGTCATACAGGCGTTTCCCGCGATATGCACCGGCCTGCCGGATGATTTCCTCTAACTCCCATTCGACTGCATCGCCCTCCACCGGATAATACCAAGCTGTGTTTTGTGACTGCCGCACCGTCTCACATCGTTTGGCAAGCATTAGGAAAGCTGTTACCTCCGTATCTTTATGTCGGATAAGCCATTGGGCAAAAGCATTTCTCTCTGTTCTCTTTTTTCCTGAAACCACATCTTGGTCTAATTGCTTCAACTGCTCAAAACTCCAATGATAAACCACCTCTCTGATGGCAGCCAGCGGTATGGAAGGTGACGTGATTTCCGCCCAACTTCGGCAATTATCCATTTGCTGTTTTTCCAAATCCATCGATAATTGAAAAGGAGCTTCACCTTTCATGTTTTTTCCCCACACTCGAAACGTGCAATATTCGTCTGGACGGTAATACCTATAAACGGGTGTATGGGCAAGTGCATGTCTGTAAACAACCGGTAACAACCACATCAAAATAAATAAGAACCGTTTCATTGATTAATCATTTTTGTAAATCGTTCTAATTTCTTGTTCTGTAAATTGCGACAATTGCAATGAGTCCAAATGGTAGATAACACTTTGATAACTTGCCTGCTTGATTTTAGAACGGACAAGTTCTTTTACCTCCCTGATTTCTTTCATCTGAGACGTTTCCAAACGAATTATATCCCCTGCTTGCAGATGGTGATTTTCCAAAAAATGTTCTTTGAGCACCTTATATCGGTTTCCCTCCTGTTTTTCATACAGCGATGTGTCGCCATAATCAGTGGTACGGAGGATACATTGCGTTCTGTTCCGTCTTATCAAAATCCCCCATGAATAGACAGGGAAAGCGAAATCCAACGGAATCCCATATCGGATATCGGAACGCAAATAAGGTTCCACATCGTCGTAACTCAAAATAGAGTTTTTCGTATTAGGATTATGGATGGAACCGGTATTGTATAACATCAATATACCTTTGTCGACAGGTGGAGCCTTCTGTTTCAATTGATGTAATCGGATGGTAGCACTCAGTTTTACCGAATCAGCCGACAAACAACTATCTAACGTGCTACAAAAATCGAAAAATGCATATCGGGTACTATTCGTCCAATCGCAATCCAATTGTACTTCGTGAATATCCCGAATCTTGTTCCGTTTAGCCATTGCCTTAATCCGATTGAAAAGCAAATGGGCGAATTGCGGATCAGAGGCAATGGCTTTCGTCGTAATATAAACGGTCGGAACCACCTCGATACCCGCCGGGACGGTATCCAAAAAACGGGTGGTGGCGATTGGAATTGACTTGAATGTTCCGTCTTGGTCTTGCTCGAAATCTACGTCAAAGAAACGCAGATAGATTTTCTTGATTTGGTGAGTTTGCAAAAACCGCCTCTCGGTATTGTTCAGCTGAAACGTTGTTTTCCAATAGTAAACAGCGTTACCTCCCGATGTATCGGTAAGCGTAGTCATGGAATTATCCGTTCTTTTTTTTTCTTTTCGCATTTCCTTACAACCACACATAAACACACCGCACAGCAAAATGCCTGTAATCCATCTATAAACAGCAATCCTTCTCATCTTTTTTTCTTATCAATTTAGGACAAAACTAAGTCGAAATAAACGACACGAAAAACAAAAAACGGACGTTTGTATGAAATACCATTGGCATTGTGTGAAATGATTCATATTGATGGGATTTTCTTTTACACCCTCGGGAAAGCCCATTTTCCCGGACTTCGGAGAAACTTTCCCGGCGGGTAATCGGTTTCGGTTACGAGGGTAGATTCCTTTACGTATGCTTACTGAATAAAATTTAAACAGGCTCAGAAGTTCCTCTCTTTTTTGGGGGATTTTTTTGTACATTTGTCCCGCTAAAACAGACAAATTCTATGGAAGTAAAAATCATCAATAAATCGCACCATCCGCTGCCGGCATACGCGACACCGCTTTCGGCGGGGATGGATATACGGGCCAATTTGGAAGAACCTGTCGTCATCGGGCCGCTCGAACGGCGGTTGATTCCGACGGGACTTTACATCGCGCTGCCCGAAGGCTACGAGGCGCAGATGCGGCCGCGCAGCGGGTTGGCGTTAAAGCAGGGCATCACACTGCTCAACACACCCGGAACAATCGACGCCGACTATCGAGGCGAAATCGGTATCATCCTGATCAATCTTTCTTCGGAACCGTTCACGGTACGCGACGGCGAACGCATTTGCCAGATGGTCGTCACGACACACAGCCGCGTCGAGTGGCAACCGGTCGACACGCTCGACGAGACCGAACGGGGAGAAGGCGGATTCGGACACACAGGAAAATAGATTGTCAAATCAAGCGATTCAGAGATTATGCGAAACCTATTCATAACAGGCATTTGCCTTCTGCTTTCACTCGGCACCGGCATCCAAGCGGCACCGAAGGCGGAAATAGATACGGTGCCCCTCCGCTCATCGTCAATCAGCAAGGCGCGGATCAGCGAAGCGGACCAGCGGAAACTGGATTATTTCTTTTACGAAGGGCTGAACCTGAAGGTGGCGGGGAAATATGACGCGGCTTACGATGCGTTCAACCACTGTCTGGCAATCGACTCGACGGCGTCGGCGGTGCTCTACGAATTGTCCTCTTTCTACGCGCAACTCAACAAGCCGGAGAAGTCGCTGGAGATGTTGCGTCGGGCCGTCGCTTACAGCTCGGACAACTTCACCTACCGGCTGGCGTTGGCAACAATGAGCCGTAATCTTGGCATGTACGGCGAAGCGGTTACCGAATATCAAAAATTGGTGAAAGATTATCCCGCCAAAGCGGAACTGAACTACTACCTTGCCGACGCGCTGACACAAAATGGAGATATTGCCGACGCCATCGAAGCATACGACGCACTGGAGCAATCCATTGGCATGAACGAAGCCTTGTCGATGCAGAAGTACAAGCTCTACAAGATGTTGGAGCAGACCGACAATGCATTCAACGAGGTGGAAAAGCTGGCAGACAAATTCCCGATGGAGTCGCGCTACCCCATCCTGCTCGGTGATCTCTATTTAGAGCAGAATGACACGGTCAAGGCACGCTCGTATTACGAGAAGGCACATGCCATCGACCCTGAAAGTCCTTATTACATCGTTTCGATGGCACACTATTACGAGGCAACCGGCAATAAGGAGGCGGCCGAACGGGAAATCCACAACGCGCTCCTCAATGAGAAGCTGGATGTAGACACGAAAGTAGGTATCCTCTCTCGCTACATCATCCAGCTGCAACAGTCCAAAAAGGGAACAGAAAGGGCCAATACGCTCTTCGAAACGTTGCTTGAGCAACATCCCGAAGACACGAACCTGAAGCAGATGTATGGCAGCCTGCTCGCCACACAAGGGAAGACGGACGAAGCGAAGTTCCAGTTCCAGTTAGTGACGGAAATGGAGCCGGAGAATGCCGCCGCTTGGCAACAGTTGCTTAATTTGGCGTTGCGCTCGGAAGACATTCCGGAGGTCATACGCATCTGTACACGCTGTCAGGAACTTTTCCCCGACGCGCCGGAATATTATTTCTATCTCGGCATTGCCTACTTCCAGCAGGAGAAATATGAAGATGCGCTGAATACATACAAGGCAGGGGTGAAGATTATCCCGGAAACGAATGTGGGTTTGAAGTCGGATTTCTATGGGCAGATTGGCGATATTTACTATCAAATCAAGAATATGCCCGAAGCCTACAAAGCGTATGACGAGGCATTGAAGTATAACGACAAGAATGTGGTCGTGCTGAACAACTACGCCTATTTCCTCTCCTTAGAGAAGAAAGATTTGAAGAAGGCGGAGCGGATGAGTGCACTGGCAGTCAAACTCGAGCCGGGCAACGCAACCTACCTCGATACCTACGCATGGATTTTCTTCGTGCAAGGAAATTACACCTTGGCAAAGATTTACATCGAAAGTGCATTGGCAAACGACACAACCCAAAGTCCAGAGCTGGTCGACCATTACGGTGACATTCTCTTCATGACCGGAGAGAAGGAAAAAGCCGTCGAACAGTGGAAGAAAGCCAAAGAGATGGGGAAAACAGGCGAAACATTAGACCGTAAAATCGCGGAACAAACCTATATCGAGGAGGAGGGAATCCCGTATGACGAGTAAACAAATTTCCTTTTTCCTCTGCCTCTCACTGCTTATCCTTGCCGGCTGTCGTTCGTCCAAACAAACAGGGACAACAACAGAAACCGAAACAAGAAGAAGCGACAAGGAGATTTTCACGCTGGTGGAAGAACAGGCATTCCGGTTCAAGACGCTGACGGCACGGCTGAATGTCGACCTCAATCTGTCGGGGAACCAAATGAGTTCGCGGGTAGACTTCAAGATGTTGCGCGACAGTGCTTTCCAGCTCTCCGTACAACCGTTTTTGGGTATCGAAATCTTCCGCATCGAAATCGGCCGCGACAGTATCAAAGTGCTCGACCGGATGAACAAACGATATGTAGCGGAAAACTACGCCGCGCTGAAGGGGCAAACACCTATCGAGTTTAATTTCTACAACCTGCAAGCGCTCTTCACCAACCGGCTGTTCGTGCCGGGTGAACAGGAAATCAGTCCGAAACATTACAAACGTTTCGACTACGTGCAGCAAGAGCAGGGAACGAAAACCGAAATGCGTGTCGAAGACCTGTTGAAGTTACTCTATACGTTCACAGCAGACGGCGAAGGGAAACTTCTCTCGACCCGTATCGACGAACCGAGAAGCCAATATACACTGCAATGGAATTACGCGGATTTTCGGTTAGCAGGGAACGAAAAATCCTTTCCCATGAAAATGGACGTGCACTTGCATAAAACGGGAGACGCACTGGCACGTATTTCGCTTTACTTTTCGCGTGTGCAAAACGATGTCCCCGTCAAGATGGATTTTTCCATTCCGTCCAAGTATCAACGCATTTCATGGCAGCAAATCATGCGTGCTTTAATTCCGAAAAAGGAGGTGAAATGAAACGATTGGGATTCGCCATATTGATTGGGTTACTGTCTGCCCACATGCTTTGGGCACAAAAATCGGCACGGGTACGGACGCTCGAGCAGCAACGCCAAGCGGCTTTGGCTGAAATCGAAGTAACGAATCAGTTATTAGACGAGACCAAACAAAGTGCACGCAACTCGCTCAATCGGCTGAATCTGCTTTCCAAACAAATCCTTTCACGCAAAGAGGTCATCCACTTGCTCGGACAGGAGATTGAAGAAATCGACAAGCAAATCACCACATCCCGCAACGCGATTTCCAAACTGGAAGAAGATTTGAAAAACAAACGGCAATTGTATGGCAAATCCATCCAGAAAATATATCTCCGGCGCAACTCGCAAGACAAACTGCTGTTCATCCTCTCGGCTGATAATTTTGCGCAGTCTTTCCGCCGTATGCGTTACCTGCGCGAATATGCCGACTGGCAGAAAAAGCAAGCGGCAACCATCATTGACCAGCAAAAAGAATTGACAGAAAAACAAAAGGAATTAGAAAAAACACGGGCAGAAAAGAATGTATTGTTGACTACTCGTGAAAAGGAGAACCGCAAACTTCTTGCAGAAGAATCCAATCAAAAGAAAGAAATCCAACAGCTAAACAAAAAACAGAAACAACTACAAGCAGATTTAAAGAAAAAGAAAAAACAAGCAGACGCACTGAACCGACAGATAGAAAAACTGATTGCGGAAGAGGTCGCACGCGCAAAAGGAAAAGAAGACAAACAAGAAGAACGGGTAGCCGACACGAAAGGCGGATATGCCATGACAAAGGCCGAGAAACAGCTTTCTACCAATTTCGCCGGAAATAAGGGCCGTTTGCCTTATCCCGTTTCCGGACGCCACACGATTGTTGCCACATTCGGCGAGCAACAGCACCAAGAATTGAAATATGTCCGGACAAACAACAACGGAATTGATATTCAAACCACGCCTGGTGCCGATGCACTGGCAGTTTTCAACGGAGAAGTCACCCGTATCTTTATCGTTCCGGGTTATAACAACTCGGTCATTGTCCGACACGGGAACTACCTGACCGTTTACAGCAACCTCAGTCAAGTCTATGTAAAAGCAGGCGACCATGTTTCAACCCGCCAAGCACTCGGCAAAATCTTTACTGACACAGAAGACGGTAACGCCACCATCCTCCATTTTCAACTCTGGAAAGAAAAAACAAAATTAAACCCGGAACCGTGGTTGGATTAAGTTTGTTTTCTGATTTTACTTAATGCAAACCGGATGTCTGATTTAGTAATTCTAAATTCAGTCCAATGTGTTCCGCTTACCCGGCAAAAGACAATAAGCGAAAATGTCAACATGGAACAATAAGCGATGCTACAACTGACCGCAGCTCCTACTACTCCATAAAGAGGCATCAACCAATATCCAGAAATCAATAAACTAAAAAGCCCCAAGAAAGAACATCCAACACTCCAACGAACCCGTCCCGTTCCAACAAAATACTGGCTCAGTATGCTATTACACGCAAGCGCAACAATTCCAACAGACAACCCAACAATCACTTTCCGCATCCCGACAAACTCTGCACTAAACAAATAATCAGTATATATCCATTCCGGAAGTAACAAGATACCGCAAATAGCCAAAGTCACAGCTCCAAAAGTCAATTTAAAGAATCTCAATGTTAGCTGTTTTTGTTCATTCACATCATTCGTTCGTGCAACCCGGCTATATTCAATAAAGCCAATACTGCGATTGATATGCCAAACACTTTCTGAAACCTTTGTCCCAGCATCCAACAACCCCACTCCACTTAAACCGACAAATCGTTTAATCAGAAAATAATTTAATCGCGTCGTACAAACTTCTGCCACATTATCTGCACTTCCCCACAAACCATATATAAACATTTCCTTCAAAAACACTCCATACGGTTTTCGATTAGAAACATTACTTTCTTTTTGACGCAAATAGGGCAAAATAAGCCCCAAACTAACTAAAAACGCAATACCATTAGTGATGTATAAAGACACGACATAAGCATTCACTTCTTGAATCCGTAACCCGTAATAAAAAAACAAAAGTACGAAGAACAACAATCCCCCTTGCAATGCAAAAACTACATTGAACGCTGTAATCTGATTTTTTCCTAATAAGATACGTGAATTCACCGTCACTCCTGTCGTCAAAACAGCAAGCCCATATACCTCCATCTCATACCCTTCTGGTAAAAGCCCCATTCCAAACATTACACCACATGCAACAGCGGCCCCAACAAATGTCCAGCAATAAGCAGAAAAAAAAATCGGACGAAGCACATAACGGTTCATGAAATAAACAATCGTATTTCCAGCTAATATCCCGCAAAATACCCCGACAATATTCGTTGCTGCCAAAATCAACCCCACCAAACCGACTCCAGCAACACCCAATACTTTTGAATTGATAAAAATCAATCCCAAATTCAATATAGCAATCAGATAACGTGTTCCTATGGTACTCAGAACATCCTTCATAAATCACACCAATTCCAATCCATCCAACAACCTCACATACGTATCTATCGCCTCCCGTATCTCCATCAATTCGATATATTCATCTGCGGCATGCGAACGGGCAGAATCTCCCGGCCCCATCTTGACCGAAGGAAATGGCATCAAGGCTTGATCGCTCAATGTTGGAGAACCAAAGGGCGTTTTCCCCAGCAAGAGAGCCCGTTGCACAAATGGATGGTTCATATCCGTCCGAGTCGAATTCAAGCGGAAGCTCCGCGCCTTCACCTCACAGCCAACTTGTTGTTTAATCAATTCAAATAAACGCTCATTCGAATAAAACTCGTTCGTTCGAATATCCACTGTAAACTCACAACGGTCCGGAACCACATTATGCTGCGTCCCGGCATGAATCATCGTCACACTCATCTTGACAGGTCCCAGAAAATCACTCTTTTTGGGAAATTGATACGTGCGAAACCACTCCATATCTTTCATTGCCAAATAAATGGCATTAATACCCTCATTTCGGGCGGCATGCCCCGACTTACCGATGCTTACGCAGTCCAATACCATCAATCCCTTTTCGGCCACAGCTGGCTGCATACCCGTAGGCT
>CALUTX010000074.1 GCA_944323815.1 uncultured Parabacteroides sp.
ATCTAAATGATCCCCTGATTCCGGGGCTTTTTGATTAATTGTTTAACTCGTCCCATTTTAACGGGACACTAATGGATTCATTTTAAAAACAAATGTAATTTTGCAACCAGAAAAACAAAATCACATACACATGAATCAGTCTATACATACTTTTATCAGCCTTTTCATAGCGGCTTCGGGGTTATCCCTCGTACAGGCCCAAGAAAAAAGGGCGATGACTTTTGACGAGATGGTCGGCTGGGAACGTATTTCAGAACAGCAAATCTCGAACGACGGAAAATGGGTTTATTGCAAGATGGAGCCTTGGCGCGGAGATGCCACCGTTTTAGTCTATAACGAAAAAGGGGAAGAGGCAGGGCGTTTCAAACCGGCTTCGAAAGGGCAATTCAGTGCCTCCTCGCATTACCTGTTGGTCACGCAAACTCCCCCGTTGGCGGTTGTCGAAGCGGAAAAACTAAAAAAGACTGCCAAAGAAAAAATGCCCATGAACAGCCTCGCCATCGTAAAACTGACGAACGGACGGCAGTCGAACCAAGAAACAATCGATTCCCTAAAATCGTATAAACTGTCGGAAACGGCAGACTGGTTGGCGTATCAACGGGGAAATAAAAACGACTCAACGCTCTACATACGCTCATTGGACGGTACGGTTCGATACTCTTTTCCGGCAGTAACCGATTTCGGGTTTGCCAAGAAAGGGAATGTGCTCTACGTCGTGTCCGATTCTTCCTTATATACCTATACGCCGGGAAAAGGGGATGCGCTCATTTCAGAGAAGAAAGGGGTTTTCAAACAAATCACATTCGACGAAACCGGCGCGAAACTGGCTTATCTCTACTGTGCCGACAAAGATTCAACCGCCACCCAAAGCAGTCTTTTCCTGTCAGAAAACAACGGGACGGGACGTCTGCTTGCCCAACGTGGTAACGAGGCTTTCCCGACCACATGGATAATCAGCGAAAATGGGAATCTCAACTTTTCTAAAAAATCCAACCGCCTGTTTTTCGGAACAGCCCCTGTACCCAAACAAAAAGACACCACCGTGTTGGACGAGAACCGTCCCAACGTACAGGTATGGAATTGGGATGAAAAGGTGCAATACACTCAACAAACATTCAATAAGAAAAATGAGTTGAAACGTGCTTATACGGCTGTATATAATCTCTCCACCCAACAAATCTTCCAATTGGCCACCGAAGAGTTGCCAACTTTGCAAACGGCAGACGAGGGAGAAGCGGCATGGGCTTTCTTATCGACCACCCGGCCTTACGGCACACAAAGCATGTGGACGGCACGTCCTTACTACGACTTGTATGTTGTCAACTTGGAAACGGGCGAACGCCAGCTGCTCAAAAAGAAATCCCCTTCCTACCCCCGTTTTTCTCCCAAAGGGAAATATGCCTATTGGTATCAAGAGCAAGACAGTTCGTGGTACACCCGTTCGATGGCAGACGGCAAGGAATACCGCCTGACCACCCCGCAAAATTTTGCCGCATGGAATACGGACAACGATGTCCCGGATTATCCCTCGCCTTACGGCATGGCCGGCTGGACAGATAACGACCAGGCGATTCTCATCAAAGACCGGTATGACATTTGGCAATTCGACCCGACTGCCCAATCTGCTCCTGTTAATCTGACTGTAAACGGGCGCGACGAGCAAATCAGCTATTCATTGATACAACTCGACCGGGAGAAACGTTCGTATAACCTCCGCGAAACGCAGTATCTGACGGGCTTCAACGAACGGACCAAAGGCTATGGTTACTATAATGCCCGCTTTAACAAACCGTCTACCCCCAAACCGCTGCTTGTGGGGAACTTCCGCGTGGCGGCTTTGACGAAAGCAAAAACATCCGATGCCGTTATTTATACCCAAGAAAGCTACGAGCAGTATCCGGACATCCGTTTGTCTGACCTCCGTTTCCAACAATCCATCCGGTTGACAAACGGAATCCGCCAGCAGGATTCCATCCGTTGGGGAACGGCCGAGTTGACTTCCTGGCTCTCTTTAGACGGTCGAAAACTGGAGGGAATCATCTACAAACCGGCGGATTTCGACCCGAATAAAAAGTATCCGGTTATCGTGAATTTCTATGAACGCAATGCGCAAACGCTTCATCAGTACCACATGCCGAGTCCTCACCGCTCGACCATAGATTATGCTTTTTACCTCAGCCACGGATACATCATTTTCAACCCGGACGTGCGGTACAGCAACTACGGGTTGCCGGGTGAAGACTGCTTCAACTGCGTCATGCCGGGAATCACAGCGCTCATCGAAAAAGGATATGTCAATGAAAAAGCAATCGGTGCACAGGGACATAGCTGGGGAGGATACCAAGTGGCCTATCTGGCTACACGAACTCAGCTGTTTGCAGCCATCGAATCGGGTGCACCCGTTGTCAATATGTTAAGTGCTTACGGCGGAATCCGTTGGGGTTCAGGGCTGAACCGCTCCATGCAATACGAACACGGGCAAAGCCGTGTCGGAGGAAGCATTTGGGAGAAACCGCTACATTATATCCAAAACTCCCCGCTCTTCAACATGGACAAGGTGACGACGCCCATCCTGATTATGCACAACGACGCCGACGGCCATGTGCCTTGGTACCAGGGCATCGAATATTTTATCGCACTCAAACGACTTCAAAAACCGGCTTGGTTGCTCAACTACACAGGTGAACCCCACTGGCCTTCCCAAATGCCCAACCGGATAGATTTTCAAAAACGGATGTTTCAGTTCTTCGAACACTATCTGCAAGGTGCCCCCATGCCCCAATGGATGAGCGAAGGGATTCCCGCTGTAGAGCAAGAGTTTGAGTTGGGATATTAATTCGGTCCGGGCTTCGGGAAACTCTGTTTTCCCGGAGGGTAAATGAAAGATGCTTGAAGAATAAAAAAAGAAATAACACGAAAAATATTTGCATTTCAAAAAATAGTTGTATCTTTGCACCCGTAATCAAAAACGGGATGTAGCACAGTTGGCTAGCGCGCCACGTTCGGGACGTGGAGGTCGGAAGTTCGAGTCTTCTCATCCCGACTTTTGAAGAGTGAAAAAAGAGAATAGACCTGGTGGGATATTCTCTTTTTTTCATTTAAACCATTAGCAGCAGAAACAAATAATCATAAAAAGAAAAATCATGGAAAAGGTTGTTATTCAATCATACGAAGATTTTGAGAAATTGGTCGGACAACAAATCGGTATTTCCGACTATATTGAACTCACGCAAGAACGTATCAATCTTTTTGCGGACGCCACATTGGACCACCAATGGATTCACGTCGACCCGGAACGTGCACGCATCGAAAGCCCGTTCCACAGTACCATTGCGCATGGTTATCTCACCTTGTCACTCTTGCCTCACCTGTGGAACCAAATCATCGAGGTGCACAATTTGAAAATGATGATTAATTACGGGATGGACAAGATGAAATTCGGCCAGCCTGTCCTCGTCGGACAAAGTATTCGCCTTGTTGCCAAGTTACAATCTCTGACCAACCTGCGCGGAGTGGCCAAAGCGGAAATCAAGTTCGCCATCGAAATCAAAGACCAACCGAAAAAGGCCTTAGAAGGTATCGCTATTTTCCTTTATTATTTCAATTGAGAATCAACGCAAAAAAAGGGATTGCGATACTATTCTGAGCGCAATCCCTTTTTGCTTCTCTTTTTAAAATTCATCCATCTCATCAAAACGGTCGCTTTCATACAGGTGTAATCTGTTTTTCAACCGTTTAATTTCTTCTTGCAGGAGCTCGACGCGCCCAAGCAGATGATGAATGGCTTCTATCCCCTCAACATTAATAGACAAATCGTAATACATACGCGCATACCGTTCCACGTCATTCAACTGCGAAGTCGGCAAACAGCGTTCTCCCTCCACCGTGTCAATTTCAATCAATCCGCTCTTTTCCAGCATCGAAAGGAAAGAGGGTTCCACGTGACATATCCGGCAATATTCTTCCAATATAATTAAATCTGTTTCCATACACAATCTGCTTTTATTGGGTAATACTTTGTATTTCACGGAACAACTCTTTTTGTTTGTCCGTCAGGTTCGTCGGTATATCAATCGAATAAGTAACGATTAAATCACCAAACTTTCCTTCTTCTTTATACACCGGGAACCCTTTTCCTTTCAACCGCACTTTCGTGTTGTTCTGCGTACCCGGTTTAATCTGGAGTTTCACTTTACCGTCTAATGTATCCACAATCTGTTCTCCTCCCAAGATTGCTTTATACAAATCCAACGGAACCGTCACATACAAATCATCCCCTGCTCGTTTGAAACGCGCATCTTCCGGAATGACAAAGGTAATATACAGATCGCCGGCAGGCCCGTTATTCACACCCGGACCGCCTTGTCCTTTCAACTTGATCGTCTGTCCGTTTGCAATACCGGCCGGAATCGTGATACGCAGATTCCTACCGTTTACAGTGATAATCTGTTTGTGCGTTTTGGCAGCATCTGCCAAAGAGACCTGTAATTCTGTCGTATAATCTTCTCCACGAAAAACATACCTGCTCCTTTGGCTCTTTTTGCCTCCCATTCCGCCGAACAACTGCTCGAAGAAATCCGAAAATCCGCTTCCATCGCTCGACTCCGTCCAATAGGTATATCCCTCTTGTCCGTCTTGATACGAACGGTACTGCTGGCGTTGTGCCTCAAATTCGTCAGCGTGTTTCCAGTTTTCCCCATATTGGTCATACTTCTTCCGTTTTTCCGGATCACCCAACACCTCATGCGCCTCATTGATTTCCTGAAATTTCCGGTGGGCATCCGGGTCATTCGGGTTCAAGTCAGGATGATACTTCCGCGCCAGCTTCTTGTACGCCTTCTTGACGTCGTCTTGCGTGGCACTCCGCTCAATCCCCAAGATTTTATAATAATCAATATAAGCCATCTTCTTTTTTCACTCCTTTCTTTTTTCTATTTAGACACTACAATAAATATGCCGAAAAACATCAATTACCCTCCGTCTATCTCCATTTTCCTCCAGCCTGTTTTCATTTACTTCCCAAGAAACGACTTACCGTTATCACTTCTGCAAACTATTTTGCCAAAAAGATGAAACAGTTTTACATATTTATTCGTTTCTTTGTCTACACATTAAATTTAAAAGCACATGAAAAAGTTCGGTTTCCTTCTTTTTTTCATTCTGTTTGTACATGTAATCGCTGCGACTCCATTAAAAGTGGTGCGGCTCACCTGCGAACATAGACAAAACCCGTTGGGGATTGATCTCTACACGCCTCAACTGAGTTGGCAATTAGACTCCGAGCGACGGGGAGCAAGTCAAACAGCTTACGAAGTGTGGGTGGCAACCGATCCGCGCCATCTGGAAACGGGAAATAAACTGGTATGGAAAAGCGGGAAGATTCCATCGACCGACAACGTGAACATCGCTTACAAAGGCAAGAAACTCCACCCATTCACCCGCTATTACTGGAAAGTGAGAGCGTACGACGAAACAGGTGAAGCTTCTGCATGGAGCGAAACGGCTTGGTGGGAAACAGCCATGCTGGAGAGCAAAGATTGGACGGCAGAATGGATTTTTGACGGTAGCCAACCGCCGACTGTCGAGAGCGATTTTTATAAAAACATACCCGCGCCCCTATTCCGTCGTGTGTTCGACGTAAAAGACGATGTGCGAAGCGCACGTCTGTACATCGCCGGCTTGGGTTACTACGAAGCAAGCCTGAACGGAACGCGCGTGGGTGACCACCGGCTGGATCCGGGCTGGACGAACTACGCCAAAGAGGTCTTGTACAGTACGTACGACGTGACCCGTCAACTGAAGAAAGGGAAAAACTGTATCGGTGTCTTGCTTGGAAACGGCTTCTACAATCCCATCCCGATGCCCATCTTCCGGAACCTCCGACAATACCTGACCATCGGGCAACCGTGCCTGAAAACACAGCTCCGAATCGAATATGCAAACGGGGAAATTGAAACCATCCTCTCCGACACCAACTGGACATATGCACAAAGCCCTATCCTGCGAAACAATGTCTATCTGGGTGAGCATTACGATGCGCGAGCCGAAAAAGACGGATGGAATTTGCCCTCCTACCCTGAAAATCCCGAAATATGGAAACCGGCTGTCCGTGTGAAGGATGCTCCCGCAGGCAAGCTGACCGCCCAAATGCAGCCGCCTGTCCGAATCCGGGAAATCATTCACCCCGTACGGATGACAGAGACACGGCGCGGAGAATTTGTGTTCGACATGGGGCAGAATTTTGCCGGTGTCGTCCGCCTCAAAGTGAAAGGGCCGAAAGGAAGCCGCATCACCATCCGCTACGGCGAGGATGTCTATTCCGATGGTAGCCTGAACGTCATGACCTCCGTCGCAGGACAGCACAAAACCGTCTGGAATGCCAACCAAGAAGCGCCCGGTGCTCCTCCCACCGCATGGCAAGAAGATTCCTATACGCTGAAAGGCGAGGGCGAAGAGGTCTGGATGCCTCGCTTTACCTTCCACGGCTTCCGTTACGTGGAGATAACCGGATGGCCCGGACGTCCGGACCTGAGCAACCTCGAAGGTATCCGGCTGAGTGCAGACCTGCCACAGAGTGGCACGTTCGAATGTTCGGAACCGCTGTTGAACCGGCTCCACAAAGTGTTGGATTATACCTTCCTGAGCAATGTGTTCAGTGTGGAATCGGACTGCCCGGCACGCGAGAAGTTTGGGTATGGGGGCGACATGGTGGGCGTCGCGCGTACCTTCTGCTACTTTTACGACATGCACAATTTCTACACAAAAGCGCTTCACGACTTTGCCAACGACCAACGCCCGTCGGGTGGTTTCACCGAGACAGCTCCCTACAACGGCATTGCCGATCAGGGACTGGGCGAAGACAGCGGACCGATTGGTTGGCAACTGGCATTCGGTTTCCTACAAAAACAGCTTTATATATATTACGGAGACAGCCGGATTATCCGTCAGTTCTATCCGCAATTGAAACGGCAAGTCGACTTCTTGGTTTCACAATCCAAAGACTACCTGATTGACCGTTGCATCAACGATCACGAGAGCTTGGACACACGTATTCCCGCCCTGTTTGCGACGGCTCACTTCTATCATCACGCCTTGTTGATTACGGAATTTGCCCGCCTGCTGGGCTACATAGAAGAGGAGAAGCAATATGCTGACCTCATGGTACATATCAAGGAAGCATTCATCCGCCACTTTGTCGCGTCTGACGGGAAAATCGGGAATGGAACGCCGGCGGAACAGGCGTTTGGGTTATACTACGACCTCATTCCGGCTGAGAAAAAGACGGCTGTCGAACAACGGCTTATCCAAGCGATTGCCGACCGCAACTACCACGTAACGTCCGGCATCTTCGGCGTCCCGGCCGTCCTGACCGTCTTAGACCAAATGGGACGCAACGACATCGCCTATCGGATGGTCACCCAAACCGATTTTCCGGGCTGGGGGCACATGTTGGCGTCCGGTGCGACCACGCTTTGGGAGACCTGGAAATATTCCGACAACGTTTACTCACACAACCACCCTATGTTCGGTAGCGTAGGCGAATGGATGTACCAGTCGTTAGGCGGCATTCGGGCAACCGCCCCCGGCTTCAAGGAGTTCCAAATCAAACCCTTCTTTGCCGACACGCTCAATTGGGTCAACTGCCGCTACCAATCGCCCTACGGGGAAATCAGCAGCTACTGGAAAAAGGGAAACGGGCAGCTGACGCTCCAAATTTCCGTCCCCGTCAACACGAAAGCGAAGGTTTACCTTCCCGCCTCCGCCTCTCGCATCCAAGAGAGCGGAAAACACATTACGCAAGCAACAACGGGCGTTCATATCCTGAATGAAACAACAGAAACCACCTGCTTAGAGGTCAAATCGGGAGATTATACGTTCGTGTGTAGATAAATACAAAAAATTTTTCTTTCAATATTTGTTCCTATCTATTTTTGTTGTACCTTTGTCATATAATAATAGTACACTATTCAACTAAAAACATTTGTCGTATGATTAAATTCTTGTTAGACTATTCCAGCGGGATGCCCATTTATCGGCAGATTATTGACCAAATTCGTTTTGGGATTGCTTCGGGACAACTGAAACTCGGCGAACAACTCCCGACAGTCCGCGCGCTTGCCGTCGAACTGAAAGTGAATCTGAATACCGTATCAAAAGCCTATAAAGAATTGGAAATCAGAAATATTTTGGAAACACAACAGGGAACAGGCACATTCATCAGTCAGACGGCACACATCGTTCCTGAAAAAGAACGGGAAGACAAGCTCCGGGAAATCTGTACCCAATTCTCATCCGTCGCGCTCAGCTACGGTTTCCAAATTGAAGACATCATACAAACACTCAGGCATATCGAATCTTCTAAAAAATAAAGCTATGACAACGAATGTATTAAAAAAAGGATGGTTCAACCCGATTTCCATCTCCGTATTGCTGATTCTAATCGCAATCTCGATCTGTTTGTACCTGCTGCAAATCGTAAATGTGGCTCTTTTTGTGTTGCTGCTAATCATCGCAGTATTATTGGCTTCGTCCATCCGCATTGCTGACCAATGGGAGCGGGCAGTTGTCTTACGCATGGGAAAGTTTTGCGGACTGAAAGGCCCCGGCCCGTTCATGATTGTCCCGATTCTCGACAGTGTGTCTACCTACATCGACCAGCGGGTACGTGTCAGTGCATTCAAAGCGGAACAGACGCTGACCAAAGATACCGTCCCGGTCAATGTGGATGCCGTTGTCTACTGGACGGTTTGGGATGTGGAGAAGGCGGCATTGGAAGTTCAGGAATATCAAACAGCCATCGAACACATCGCACAAACCGGATTGCGCGATACCATCGGTAAACATGAGCTGTCCGACCTCTTACAAGAGCGCGACAAAATCGCCGAAGACTTGCAGCAAGTACTGGACCGGAACACCAATTCATGGGGCATTACCTGCCAAACGGTTGGTATCAAAGACATCGCCATCCCACAAGCCTTGGCCGAAGCCATGAGCAAAGAGGCACAGGCCGAACGCGAACGGCGTGCCCGCGTCATCTTAGGAACGGCAGAAACCGAAATCGCAGAAAAGTTTGCACAAGCCAGCAAGCAGTACACTGACAATCCCGTCGCCCTTCACCTCCGCGGCATGAACATGCTCTTTGAAGGTCTGAAAGAAAAAGGTTCGATGGTCATTGTCCCCAGCTCCGCACTCGAAACCATGAACTTAGGAGCCATGAGCGGCCTCGTTTCATTGGCAAAAGGCAACGAAAACAGATAATACGAATCAGGAGTTGGCATCCTGAATCAAAAGATTAAAAATTGACAAATGTAAGTAGAGCAATGGCCAACTTTCCAAAGGCATGTACCAACAAACCTTTGGTTACTCTTACTTTAGAAGCTCTTTGAATTTCTGTTTTTTCATTCAGCCAATTGAAAAAGGATTCGATAGGTTGTCTGACCTTGGACACAGCTTGGGAGAACAAGTCCCTGGCTGCTTTATCCCTCTATTTGAGTACTTCCGGCTCTCCTTTAATCTCCTTATGCGGGGTAAGGACTTTAACCGGATTACTCTCATTGAAGAAAGAAAAGTCGCTGTAAATCTTGTCTCCGAGTACGGTCTTTCCGAACAGGTATGGCGCGCATTCGTTTTCTGAATACGGTCGGGTCCTTGTCGGAGGCCGGTGTCAGAACTATCATCTCAGGGAAAGGTATCGTTCCCTCCCTTCGCTGTCCTACCATGTGCAGTTTCATGCCATAGTAGTACATCTTCTTGGTGGAGCAGTACCCTTTTGATGTTATCTCCGTAACCACTTTCCCTTTCCGGTTCTTTCCTTTGCAGGTTACAATCAGCATGGAATCCACAATGGATATAAGCGAGTCGCAATTCTTGGGCTTGAATGATTGTATCATGGTATCCACCAGTACTTTAAATGCTTCAGAAAGCACATTTAGGCGTATACAGAACGTTTGATAAGAAGTTTTGGAAACCATGATGACAGATACTCCTTGGCAAAAGTATGTATTTCCTTGATGCCGAAGTATCTCTGGCAGTAACCACAGAACAGATAGATGGTAAGAACCTCCTCGTCCGTAAACTCGGGATTGGAGTTATTGCTGAATCTCTGGCAGGAGAAACGCAGAGAAGACTGATAGACATCACAGATATACATATACAAACCTATTAGTTTTAACTTTTTTCTCCTGGAAAATCATAATTAGAAAATGAGTGGTTTTATTCTTCTAATATACTGATTTTCAAGCAGATCACAAATAAAACAATGAGATAATCAGCTGAATTATAAACTTTTAAAATGGGAATCTGAAGCGGTTTTCAACTCCTGATTCCCATGATTATCAGAAAGAGAAACAAATTTCTATGAAACAGTTATTAGTGTGTTTGGCATTGGTTTCGCTTTGTGCTTGCAAGAGTGGACAGCCAGAAGGAGAAGCGTTGGAGGTTATCCCGCTGGCTTCGGCGTTTGAGAATCAGACGGAGTTGAAAGCTTCCGATTGCTTTTCGCGGGTACGTTATGTCGCGTTGGAAACGACGGACGATTGCTTGGTGGGGGATGAGCCGGTGGTTCGGATTGCGCCGGACAAGATAATCGTGATGACTTCCCAACGGCAATGTTTCACTTTTGACAAGCAGACGGGGAAATTCCTGTATCCCATCGGGCATATAGGTGATGACCCGGAAGGATGTGCCGATTTGTGCGGATACTACAACTATGCGACGGGACAAATCTCTTTCCCTTCCAACCGATTTCAAGAGAATGCTATTTATGACTTGGAGGGACGTTTCGTCGGACGGAGAAAAGACAAGCCGGCACCTCCATTGGGTGAAATCGCGATGGTAGTACACGATTATTGGGACGCACAGACGTCGTTGGCGTATGTGACTGCCACGCGGGTATCTCCGGAACAAATCGCATTTGTGCGTGACACGGCTATCGTGGCAGTCTATCCGACGAACAGCGAACCGGCGAGCGAACAGGTTCCTTATGTAGGGATGCCGAACGTGCTTACATTTGAGAACGAAGGAACGGCAGGGCATTCGCTGATGCTTCTTTTAGACGAAGGAAAGTGTGGTAGGGTAATGTCATCTACACTTACTCCCTTTTGGCATTGGGGAAAGGAAACGTATTTGAAAGTTAATTATAATGACACAATCTATCAGACAACGCCGGAGGGGTTATGCCCTAAACGTCTGGTGGATGTCGGTACGTACAGTTTCACTTTGAAAGACCGTTTGTATAAGAATCGAGACAACGGTTTCTATTTCTTCGACATCTCGGAGAATGCACAGGTCTTGTTGTTCCGTTTTTGCCGTTATTTGTATCATGCGGGAGAACGGACAGCCTATAATGCGGTGTACGACAAAGCGACAAAGACCGTGAAGGTCGCTCCTTATGATGCGGGTATCACCAACGATTTGTCTCA
>CALUTX010000075.1 GCA_944323815.1 uncultured Parabacteroides sp.
TCATTTCTTCTTTGATTGCGCTCTCGGCGCACCCCTTGCCGAAGTGTTGGCGGACGGGGTATTGATAAGTGAAGTTGTTCATATCTTTTCCTTTTTATAACGTAATGCAAAGGTAGGAGGGATGCTTTCGCCCGTCCATACACGGATTACAGATAAGTATACCTATATCAACGAAAAGGGTTGGAAGCTCTTGCCTGTCCGGTGGGAATCACTAACTTTGCATCTGTCTATAGAATAAGTAGGAGGAACAGATTATGAATGCAACCGTATCATTGGACAGCGTGTGGAACTTGGTGCAATCGTTGAGCAGCGACAACCAGAAGTGGTTGGCAGACAAGATATACGAGAACATCCGTCATGCACCCAAAAAGAAAGAACTTGTATTCCCGCATATCCCGAAGAATATGAACATATCGCCCGAAGTGCTTGATTTAGTGGCAGACCGTTTACCCGTAGAAATCGACATTGAAAAAGAAACCGATAAGATGTGGGAGGAGTGGGCGAAATGAAAGTATTCTTGGACACAAACATTTTGGTAGATTATCTGAATAGACGAGAACCGTTTTTTGCAGAAGCGGCGCAGACGATTGATATATGTACATCGGGCAAAGTAGCAGCAGTCGTTTCTACGCTCTCCATTATCAATGCAGCTTATATTATGCGGAAAGCATATACCAAAGAATCCTTGTTGTTTAAGATAGCCTGGGTGATTGAGGCTTTTGAAGTTTCTGCCATAGACCGGAAAATGATACAACACGCCGTCACGTCCCGTGCCACAGACTTTGAAGATGCCGTGCAGTATTTCTCCGCCTTCCAAGCGGGAGCCGACCTCATCATCACCCGCGACCCCAAGGGCTTCAAAGATTTCGACCTGCCCGCCATGTCCCCCTCTCAATTCATCGACCGCTGTACCGAATAAATGAAAAGGGAACGGACTATCAAGCAAAAGCCTTAATCCTATCCTTGTATCTCCATCCACTTTATAGAGGCTTAGCCATATGCCCTAACCTCGCTCCATATCCTTTTAAGGATTAGAAAATATCTTTTTAATGATAAATAGTTATCCTTCTAAAGATATTTTCCTATCTTTGTAAGGATATGAAGCGAGGTTAGTGGTTGTTTAAATGGCTAATCAAGTAATATGGGAATAGGTTTATAGAGCAAGTATATGGCAAAGAAAAGGGCAGAATGGAATATCAAGCTGGTGCAGTCGAACTACAAGCTGCACACGAACGGGGAGATGAAACCTCAGGTTATCTTGAAACGCACGTATAACATGGAAGAGTTGATCGACCGCATCCGGAGTCGTGGGGGATGCGCCTTGTCGCGCGAGAATCTGAGGCATGCGGCGGGGCTGTTGATGAGCGAGGTGGAAGATTGCTTGTTGGAAGGCTCGGCGGTCATCCTGCCGGTGGGGCGGCTGGCGCCCGGGCTGACGGGGATGTGGGAGGCCGACCGGCGATATGATGCGGCGGTGCGGGCGACGAACGAGGCGGTGGTGAACTTCAGCATGAGTGCGAGCTTGCGCCGTGCCCTTGCCAATCCGCTGCTGACGGAGATTGGCGTGGGAGGCGGACGGCTGTTGTCGCTGTTCGACGTGACCGACCGGGCTACGGGTGAGAAGAACAGCCGGTTGACGCCGGGCAGCGTGGCGGTCGTGCGGGGGCGTATGTTGCTGATGAATGGCGAGTTGCCCGAGCGGGGCGTCTACCTGCTGGATGCGGAGAGTGACGAGGTAGCGGTGCATATCACGGCCGATGAGGTGCTGGACAGCAGCCGCAGCCAGCTGATGTTTCTGGTACCCGCCACGCTACCTGCCGGGCGGTATCGCCTGCGGGTGGTGAGCCAATGCACGACAAACCCGCGTCCCATGAAGGAGGCGCGGGCGTGTGAACTGAACTGTGAACTGGTCTGCGGGGGAGAGGGGGAGTAGGCGCAGATTTTTACTGCCGGTTCGCCTCTTTGATGCTCCAGAGCGATACATGCTCGTTGCGGTAGCGGGCGTTGGGGTTCACCTCTCTCATTTGTTTGAACTGAATGGTTTTCTGTGGGCAGTTCTGGATGCAGGCAAAGCAGAACTCGCAATCGCCTTCGGTCGTCACGCCTTGCGAAGTCAGCTTGTAATTGCCACGCGGACAGACCTCAGCGCAGATACCGCAGCCGATGCAAGCATCGGTGACGATGAAGGCATCTTGGCTCTGCATTAGGAAGCCTACTTCCGGATTGATACCCGTTGCTTGCAAGAACCCTTCGTGCTGGCGACGCTCCTCGTCGGTAAACGGTTCGTGCCAACGGCGTTGCGCAGAGAGGTCGGCCGTGATGCGCTCCAAGTTTTCGGGGATATGCTTGTCTATCTTCATCTGCTCATTCATGTCGAAGTTGGGCAGCCAGTTGTCTACCATAATCATCGTGGTGATGTAATCGAAGGGGCAACCGGCCTTACGGGAGATGTCGTCCCATATCTCCACCGCGTTGCACTTCCGGTTGCCATAGGTCAGTACGGCAAACTTATACCCGGCTTTCAACTTTGTTTTTTGGATGTATTCGCGTACCCTGTTGGGCGGCATGTGGCCGTAGATGGGGTAGACAATGCCAATCTCGTCGGCCTCCAGCTCGTAACGGTTTTCCTTCACCAACTGCGGGATGCTGAGCAGTTCGGTGTTTTCATCTGCCAGTTCACGCGCCACATACAGGCAGTTACCCGTAGCGGTAAAATACAAGATAATACGCTTCTTCTTGTTTTTGCTACACGAAGCAAGGGAAGAGATTCCCCATGCGGCGGCACTGGCCATGAACAGCCCCATCCGTTTCAGCGAATCACGACGGGAAATGCTTTTCTTATGTTTCTCTTTCATCCTCATTTACTCTTACCATAGTTGCAAAGCCATTTTACCGTCTGCGGGTCGTAGTGCGAGAAGAACAGGCTGTGTCCCAAATCCAGTTGGCGGATGGCTTGCATATCGGCGTTGTCCAGCGTGAAGTCGAACACGTCGATGTTCTGCTCCATGCGCTCCTTGCGGACGGATTTCGGGATGACGATGACGCCACGCTGGAGAAGGTAGCGCAGGGCGGTCTGTGCCGCGCTCTTGTTATACTTGGCGCCGATGGCAATCAGTGTTTCGTTGCCGAAGAAGTTGTTGCGTCCCTCGGCGAACGGTCCCCACGACATGATGTGCGTGCCGTATTGCTGCATAATCTTTTGCGCTTCTATCTGTTGGTTGAATACGTGCGTCTCCACCTGATTGACCATCGGGGGAATCTCGCTGAACTCCGCCAGGTCGATGAAGCGGTCGGGATAGAAGTTCGATACGCCGATGGCACGCAGTTTGCCTGCTTTGTAGGCTTCCTCCATGGCCCGCCATGTGCCATAGTAATCATTGAAGGGTTGATGGATAAGTAGCAGGTCAATGTAATCGGTCTGCAGTTTGCGGAGCGACTCGTCGATGCTGGCCTTCGCCCGCTCGTATCCGGCATTGGAAATCCATACCTTGGTGACGATGAACAGGTCATTGCGGGGTACGCCGCATTTGCGAATAGTATTGCCCACACCTTCCTCGTTGAAATAGGCTTGCGCCGTGTCGATCATCCGATAGCCCACGCTGATGGCATCCATTACACACCGCTCGCATTCTGACGGTGATACTTGATAAACTCCATAACCTAATTGCGGCATTTCTACACCATTGCTTAATTTTACAGTTTCCATATCTATTTCTATTTGAATTGTTTTTTCTGATAGGGCAAAAGTAGGTTGAATCACCACGTTCGTCCATACACGAATTACAGAACAAATCACCCATTTTACAGTCTGTTCCACCCAATAGCTATTTCCCCGGAGGTAAAAGAATTTACATTCAGGGAAATGAGTCGTCTTACGGAAGATTTTCCTATTTTTGGGTCGTCAAATGAAAACAGATACGCGTATGGATGAAATATTGGATTTAAAGGCGATACACGATTACAATGAGTTTCTCGGGCTGGAGACGCTGAACCCGCTGGTCAGTTTTGTCGACTTCTCGAAGGTAAAAGTGTTGCCCCACCGTTGCAAGAGCTTTGGCTTTTACGCCATCTTCTTGAAAGAGAAGATTCACGGACCCATCACATACGGGCGCAGTAAGTATGACTATCAGGAGGGAACGCTGGTGTTCATCGCGCCCGGGCAGGTGGGCGGCATCAACGACGGAGGTATGACCGAGAATCCGCAAGGCTACGCCCTGTTGTTCCATCCCGACTTGATTCGCGGGACGTCGCTTGCCCGTAAAATGAAGGATTACACCTTCTTCTCTTACGAGGTGAATGAGGCATTGCACATGTCGGAGCGCGAACGGCAGACTATCTTCAACTGTTTCCACGAAATAGAAGAGGAGATACAGCATACCATCGACCGCCACAGCCGCGCCATCATCGTTTCCAATATCGAAGTCCTGCTCAACCACTGCCTCCGGTTTTACGACCGCCAGTTCGCCACCCGCGAAGCGGTCAACTCGGATGTCCTCACCCGCTTCGAGGCGTTGCTGAACGGTTATTTTGATTCCAAGAAACCGGAAGAGCTCGGGCTGCCGTCCGTCGCGTGGTGTGCCGAGCAGCTTCATCTCTCCGCCAATTATTTCGGAGACTTGGTGAAAAAACAGACGGGTAAGTCGGCCATCGAGTACATCCACTTTGCCATCATCAACAAGGTGAAAGACCGTCTGTTAGAAACGAACAAAACCGTCAGCGAGATTGCCTATGAGACAGGCTTCCAATACCCGCATCACCTGAGCCGCCTGTTCAAGAAGGTGGCAGGCTGTACGCCGAACGAATACCGGATGCAGGGAAGAGCCTAAAGCAAAGAGAGAGAAGAAACAAAATAGAGAGAGAACAGAGAAATGAAACGAAATGTGTTATTCCGCATGGCAGTTGCGCTACTTATCCTTTGCGTGACTGCCTGTTCAGACGACAATGAGGTAAAACTCGAAAACATGACGACCCTCAACATGATGGACACCTCGCACGGGGCGACCACATTGGGTAATTCAGACATTCAAATCGACGAGGCTTACAACTTTACTTCGCAGAACTGCCTGATGGCTGAAATCGGTACGGCCGACGGCTTAGACCGCGTCTATCCGCCCGCGCTGAGCGATGCGCTGATAAGGGAAGCAGCCGTCCTGCCCGGGCATCTTTATCAGGCTTTCCCCGGCGGCGGGTTCCAAGAGTTTCCCTCTGGCCGGACGGCATTCAGTATCCAAGGGGATTATTACCAGTTTTATGTTCTTTCTGAAATCAAAGAGGAAGAGAAGCGGACGGGAGCCGTCGTTCAATTCGCCTTGGTTAAAATGGAAGACAACGGCTTGCCAGCGTATGGGGAAACGCTTGTCAAAGTACCGCACGACATATCGACGGAGTATTTTTCCTACACTTTCAGCGACGTGGACGAGATTGTACTCAGCGAACAGATGGAACAGGATATGAGTTATGAAATGAACGGGAACGAATTGCGTGTGTATTGGCACAATTATCCTGCCGAAGGGACACGCTACGAGATATGGTTACGCAAGGGATACTACTTCACGCAGGTCTATCTCGAAGTCGGTTAAGCAGGATTTCACAAGAAATCCTGCACCTTATAGACAAATTCCATCCATACCCAATAACGTATCGCCTTGCCAAGGAACATCGAAAAGGCGACAATCCACACATTGGCCCGAAGAAATCCCAACGCGACCGCAATGAAGTCGCCTATGCCGGGCAGAAAGACAAAGAAACCTGTCCACGAGCCTTTCCCGCGAATCCAGTCTTCGACCTTCTTCAGTTTGACAGGGTCTAATTTCAGGTATTTCTCAATCCATTCCACTTTGCCCAGCATTCCCAGCCAATAACAGCTCATTCCTCCTAAAAAGTTACCCAGCGTCGCCGCTACCATGCAAGGCCAATAGGAGGCACCGGCCAACAAGACGCCCGTAAGTACCACTTCACTGCTGAAGGGAAGCACCGTCGCAGCCAAAAAGGAGGCAATAAAAACGCCTATATAACCATAATCTATAAGAAATTCCATAGCCGATTACAAAAGATAAAAACCAATGCGAGATTACTCACAATGAACAGATAAAACATAAACTTTCCCCGCGATACGCTGAAAAGATGGCTTATGAGCAAAGATGCAGGGATGCAGGCTGTCTCGATAAACTCTTCAGGTGTTTCCTCATATAAAAAGTAAAGCCCCAAGGCCCAAACGAACATCAGCACCAAAAAGCTAAGCGATTGACGTGAACGGAGTGAATTGCCTTCATCTCCTAAAATGATTCGCACTGAAGCAGCCAAAGTCAATGCGATGATAAGTAAAATCCCCATCCAGTCCCGCAACACGATTCCATCTGCCATAAAAGGACGAATATCCACCAATATCCCAATCGGCCCGGTCAAAAAAGAAAAATCCCGTTGCCACACGCAC
This sequence comes from uncultured Parabacteroides sp., assembly GCA_944323815.1. Classification (GTDB taxonomy): domain Bacteria; phylum Bacteroidota; class Bacteroidia; order Bacteroidales; family Tannerellaceae; genus Parabacteroides. The sequence goes on from CALUTX010000075.1 coordinate 6,434, forward strand.
CACCCGAACAACAACCAATAAACCGTCAGAACGCCCAAAAGAGAAGCCGCAAACGTTCGTGGGGTCAAGGAGCGGAAACGATACATTCCCATCCAAAAAAGAGGTAAGAACCAAAGCAGATGTATCCACAAAAGGCTCCCAATCCCCATTAATAACGCGGCAGAATAGGCTTTCTCCCGACTTTCCGGATCATGATACGATGTAAACAACTGATACATGGCGCCAATCAAGCAAAAAACACCTAAGGAGGTGGATTTGAAAGGAAAGAAATCGGGATTTGTACTGATAAACAAGATATACAGCAGGAAAATAAGTCTTGCACTTCCTGGAATAAGCGTCAATTCATAATTCGTCTTGTTTAACAAAAAAGCCCCTCCAATCATCAGCACCAGACCAATCAGATAGGTTGCTACTTTCCCTGGCAAATGCGCACAGATGAAGTTCCATAACGGTGTATCGGTTGTTTCTCCATAAACCGGATAACCGACCGAAAGGAAGAAACTGGCCATCCAACACGCCAAACAGACCGCAAGCAATGTCCCGATAAACAAGGGCTTCTCAAAGTAGCGGCGACGATAATATGAATAATAGGGAGGAACCATGAATGTGATAATTGTTTTTAGATAAAAATAAAACCATGGGCCTGAACAATTCCCCATTGTCCACGGCCCATGGTCGAAAAATTTGACTATTTATACATCCAATCCGATATCCCGGCGGAAATATTTCTTCTCAAAATCAAGCGCACGAGCACCCGCGTAAGAATGGGCCAGCGCTTCCTCCTTGTTGTGTCCGTAAGCGCTAATCGCAATCACGCGACCACCATTCGTCAAAATTCCCTCCTCAGAAAATTTTGTTCCCGCATGGAAAAGAATACATTGCCCGGGGACTTGTTCAAAGCCTGTAATACGCTTACCCTTTTCATAGCTTTCAGGGTAGCCGCCGCTGACAAGCATGACTGTGACTGCCGTACGCGGATCTTCATGCAAGGCATAATCCGCCAGATTACCTTCGGCTACGCCTTCCAACAACGCGACAAGGTCACTCGCGATACGCGGCATCACCACTTCTGTCTCCGGGTCACCCATGCGACAGTTGTATTCGATAACCATCGGCTCTCCTTGCACATTGATAAGACCAAAGAAGATGAATCCTTTGTAATCAATGTTTTCCGCACGCAAGCCGTCGATTGTCGGGCGGATAATCTTTTTCTCTACCTTTTCCATGAATACCTCATCCGCAAAAGGAACTGGCGAAATTGCTCCCATCCCTCCCGTATTCAGTCCGGTATTCCCTTCGCCGATACGTTTATAATCTTTTGCCACAGGAAGAATCTTATAGCTGTTCCCATCCGTCAAAACGAATACTGAACATTCGATTCCATCCAGATATTCCTCGATAACCACCGTGCGGCTAGCCTGTCCGAAAAGCCCGCCTAACATCTCTTGCAACTCTTTTTTTGCCTCTTCCAATGTGGGGACAATCAAAACTCCTTTACCGGCGGCAAGGCCGTCCGCCTTCAGGACATAGGGTGCATGCAGGGTTTCAAGAAAAGCATATCCCTCTTCTATCGTTGCCGCCGAAACGCTTTTATAACGGGCGGTCGGGATTTGATGACGACGCATGAAGGCTTTGGCAAAATCTTTACTTCCTTCCAATTGCGCACCTGCTTTGGAGGGACCGATTACCGGAATATTTGCCAATACGGCATCATTCTTGAAATAGTCATAAATTCCGTTCACCAAAGGATCTTCAGGGCCGACAACCACCATATTTATCTGATGGTCAACCGCAAATTTCTTGAGAGCGGGGAAATCGTTCACCGAAATGTCTACATTCGTTCCGACAGATGCCGTCCCCGCATTTCCGGGCGCAATAAATAACTTTTCAGTCTTCGGGCTTTGAGCCAGTTTCCAAGCGATTGCATGTTCACGACCGCCTGAGCCAAGCAGTAATATGTTCATACTTTTATTAATTGACAATGGATAATTGACAATTGACAATTAAGTCGCCTGTCCCCTGCCATTGCCGTTTTTTTATGTTGTTAATACTCCTGTTGTTTCTTCAATTGTCTATTATTAATTATCTATTGTCAATTGCTCAAAGGTAATCGTCAAAATAACGTGTTATCTTCTCATACAAATGAGGCCTGTCTTTGCCAATTACATTGTGCAAATGGCGCGGATAGACAAAATAATCTGGATAAGTATTCGCATCCACACAGGCCTTCAAAAAGCCTAAACTATGTTGCCAGACAACCACCGGGTCAATATCGCCGTGAATCAAAAGCAGATGCCCCTTCAGGTTGCCAGCTTTCAGCTTCAAATTGGCAGCTTTATAGCCTTCGGGGTTCTCTTGCGGGCGATCCATATAACGCTCACCGTACATGATTTCATAATTGCTCCAGTCGATAACCGGACCTCCGGCCACACCGACCTTAAACAAGTCGGGATAAGAACACATCAAATTGGTCGTCATAAATCCGCCATAGCTCCAGCCATGTACGCCGATTCGGTCGCCATCTACAAAAGGCAAAGAACGGAGAAACTCGACACCTTTGACCTGGTCTGCCATTTCATTCACCCCCAACTGGCGATGGATGACCTGTTCAAAGTCGCGTCCGCGATTGGCAGAACCGCGACTGTCAAGCGTAAAAATCACATATCCCCGCTGTGCCATGTAAATATCCCATCCGCCTACGCCGTTTTTCCATCCGCCTGTGACAAGCTGGGCGTGCGGGCCGCCATACACATAGACAATGGTCGGGTATTTTTTCCCCGCCTCCATGTTTATCGGTTTGACCAGTCGGTAGTTCAAATCGGTCGTGCCATCGGCGGCTTTGAGCGTACCGACGGTGATTTCAGGCATTGCATAACCGGCATAGGGATCTTTGGCGGTCAAAAGTGTACGCAAGGTTTCACCTTTCTGTGCATCAAGCACATTTATTTCGCGTGGTACGTCGGGCGTACTGTACGTATCCAGCAAGTACTTACCCGATGCGCTCAGTTGTGTGGAATGGACACCCTGCAAACCACCCGAAGTCACTTCGTAACACTTACCTCTGCGCAAATCAAGGCGCGAAGTACCGACATACAATGCATCCCCATAATCAAACGAACTTACCTGAGAAGGCGCGGTCGATGAAAAATACAGGGCTTTCCCTTTTTCATCGAATCCCAAAACATCAAGCACTTCCCATTTACCTTGCGTCAACTGCTTCAGTAATTCTCCTTTTGTGTTATACAGATACAAATGATTATATCCATCTCGGCGACTTTGCCAGATGAATTGTTCGGGATTGTCGGGTAAGAAAAGAACCGGATGTTGCGGTTCGACGTAGTGCTCGTCTGTTTCGGTGAACAAATCGGCTTCTTTCTCACCTGTTTCCGCCGAATAACGAACCAGATGCATTTCGTTTTGTTCACGGTTCAGTTCGGCGATATAGATGCTTTTCTCGTCAGGGCTCCAAGCGATGTTGGTCAGGTACTTTTCTTTCGGCAATCCGGTTTTCAGCCAAATGGTTTTACCGGTTGCCAACTGATAGACGCCTACCGTCACCTCATGGCTTTTCATTCCGGCCATCGGATACTTGTGTGGCTCGGCTGTCGCACCGCGGGTCGTGATGTTGACAAAAGGATAGTCTGTCACCATGCTTTCATCCATCCGATAAAACGCCAAAGCTGAACCTTTCGGCGACCAGAATGTTCCCTTATAGATACCAAATTCATTCTGATGCACCGATTTGCCGCAGACAATACCGGCGGCAGTCTCTTCCGTGACGGCTTTGAGCTGGTTTTCCGGAGAAAGAATGCGCAAGTTGTTGCCTTCGGTAAAAGCCAAATAACCGTTCGCCGGACAAAAATCATAATTCTCCCAACCTTTTTTCAGTTTGTAGGAGCCTAAAATTTGATTCGTGCGATAGTCATAATGAAAACGCACCTGTTTGGCAGTGAAAGCAAGTACCGGCCGGTCTTTATACGGGACAGAGAAAGCCGGCAAACTTCCGACTGTCGGATAACCGGCGGCCGTGAGCGCATCGTTCAGTTGCTGACACGTAAAAAGCAATCGGACAGGTTTTGTCGATTCACCTCCCATCAGGCTGTCGCCTTTGGTATAAATAAATGTGTCCCCACACCATTGTAGTCCCCGCAGGTTTTGAGGAATGAAACGATATTGCGTCTTCCCTCCCGGAATCAAATCGTGCAGCGTGAACGTTTTAGTCTGTCCCATCATACAAAAAGGATTTAACAACGCAAACAGGCAGCATAGCCGTAACAAATTAATCTTCGAAATCATGATTCCCCTTTCTTTTAAATGGTTTCTTGAACGGGCGGTCGCCGGATTTTTTATTGTCAAATTTCTTGTTGCCGAATTTCTTACTCCTGTCTGCATCGTCCTCCTCGCGGAAATGTTTTTTGGCAGGATGTTTTCCCAACTCTTTGCGCAAAGGACGGCTTTCCGTCCGATTATTGCCGAAATGCCGTTTCCCCGGCATATAGAGTGCCCGTTCATTTTCGTCTTCCGCATGTTCGGCAGCAAAACGACGCTCGGGACGGTCTGGTTTATAGTTTGCATGTGACGGCCGGTCAGTCTTCGGCTGGGGTGTCGCCTCTCGGTTCTCATTCAAAGCCTTTTTGTAGTCCTTGTTTTTCCCCTCAAAAATCTCATAACCGCGAAACTCACATTCCAAGGAGCCATTCATCAGCTTTATCTTCTCAGAAGGACGCAACCCGATTTTGTCAAGGCATTCCTCTTTGTATCCCAATACCCACACTTTGTAGTCGGTAAACACATGCTTGACCCGCTCACCAATCATATTATACAGACCTAACAAATCCCGGCTCGAAAGCCGTTCTCCGTACGGCGGATTGGTCACCATGATGCCCGGTTTAGGCGCTTCCGTACATTGCTGGAAAGGCTGGACTTTCAGCTCGATGTATTTCATCAAACCTGCACTTCGAA
>CALUTX010000076.1 GCA_944323815.1 uncultured Parabacteroides sp.
CGGCATTGTTTCGGAGGTCAGTCCCTGCATACCGTACAAGGCATAGACATCTTTCGTGTAATACGCCGACAAATATTCGCCTTTCGGATCCGCCCACCAATCGCCTTCCGCGCTGGCCACATATAAATAACGGGGCGCTATCAATGCCAACAGTTCATGCTGGTCGAAAGGCAAGGCCGCCTCATTACCCGCATACTGCGCGAATACCGGACAAAACCAGTGAGGGAAAACCGTCGTGATGCGGGCTATATTCTCTCCATATACCCGCTTGGACAAGGCCGCTCCTCCGCATCCGGAGTCATTGGAGATAACCACCTCGAGGCGCGTGTCCTGCGCGCCTGTCCACAACGCGGCTTTTCCTTGCCGGGAATGACCCATGATGGCAATCTTCTCCAAGTCTATCCGCTTCTCCTCCTGTTCCAAATAATCCACAATCCGGCTGGAACCCCACGCCCAAACGCCAATTGCTTCCCATTCATCATGATTTTTGGAACCGGAAATATAATCGGGGAACAACGAGGCCACACTGTAATCGCGCAAATCGGCGCGATCCGGATAGATGTCATGATAACACATCGTGGCTACGGCATAGCCGCGCCCGATTATCTTTTCATAAGGCCAACGGTGTTTCTGCGAACCGCGCGTCCAGACAGGACTGTCCTTACCATGCACAAAGCGCAACCCCGGTGAGGGATAAACGGTTGGATCCAACGTCGTACTTCCATTCCCCATAAAGTTGTATCCAACAAAAACAGGCACTTTTCCCTTTACATGGTTCGGCAAATACAACAACAATATCGCATCTATCGATTTCTTTCCGTCTGTAAACGTGAACAATACTTGTTTGCAAGTCGCTTTTCCCTCCATCGCTTGAGGATTTTCCGAGAGCAGGATGTACGAAACCGCTATCCGATCACTCGGTGTCCGCCCATACACTTGCGACTGAAAAAGAGCTAACAACTCCGGGCGCCGTTTGGTTTCCCACATCTCGACATTCGTCACTTTTTGACCGTCCGAACAAACCAACGGATCCGGCAGTTCAAAATCAGGAACCTTATTCTCATCATAACTGATTCCTTTGATAATCGCTTGCCCGTACAACCAAGGGCAAACCCACAGACAGAGCGTTACAAATACATACAACGTTATCCTTTTCATGATTCTGACTTTTTTAGGTTTTACATCTATTATCTTTATACAAGAAAGAGGATGCGACTGCTCACTTACTGCTGACACATCCTCTTCCTCTCTTAAAAGTGCCCAGAACAGGACTCGAACCTGCATGCCTCTCGACACACGCACCTGAAACGTGCGCGTCTACCAATTCCGCCACCTGGGCATTTTCGCGCTGCATTTCCATCAAAATGCGTACAAAGATAGGCATATTTTTAGTTTCGCCAAATAACCACCGCTCTTTTTATTTCATCTTCCATGTAAAACCACACAAAATCTTTGTTTACTTCCTAAGCAAAATTTCTTCTGCATACCGAAGATAAACGTATGTAACCCGGCAAGAGTTCTTTAATCAGCGACGGCGTTTGTACAATCAGCGGCGCTATTTTTATAAACGCCGACGCTGATTATACAATCGCCGATGCTGATTAAAGAAATAAATGGGATTCGCCGCAAAAGATGCACGGCTGTTTGAGGATTCTGTTTCCTACAAAAATACAAAGAATTTGCTCATTCCTGCGATTTTCTTTAACTTGCCCCGTTTCTACAAGTGAAATATGAAAATTAATCAAACAATGGACTCTATCAAGCGTTATCGGGATTTCGGGGATTTCTTACGGGAGAAACTGCCTTGCAAGGTGCAAAAAATATCCATCAATGCCGGATTCAGCTGTCCCAACCGGGACGGGAGCAAAGGATTCGGCGGTTGTACCTATTGTAACAACCAAACATTCAATCCGGCCTACTGCCAACCGCAGAAAAGCATCACGCAGCAATTGCAAGAAGGTGTCCGATTCTTTGCCCGCAAATACCCGGACATGCAATACATTGCCTATTTTCAAGCCTACACAAACACCTATGACGAACTCCCGGCGCTGATAGACCGATACGAAGAGGCACTTGCCTGTCCCGGTGTGGTCGGGCTCATCATCGGGACGCGCCCCGACTGTATGCCCGACGCACTGCTCGATTATCTGACCCGTCTTTCCCGAGAAAAATTTATCTTGATTGAATATGGACTGGAAAGTACGCTCGACCGTACACTCATGCGCATCAATCGCGGTCACACGCAAGCCGATTCCGAAGACACGCTCCTGCGCACGGCAGCCCGCCACCTTCCGGCGGGCGTTCACCTTATATTAGGATTGCCGGGCGAAAGCCGCGAAGAGATACTCCATCATGCAGACCGTATCTCCCAACTTCCCATCCATACGCTGAAATTGCACCAGCTACAACTCATCCGCCACACACGCATGGCGCAGGAGCATGCCCAGCATCCTGAGCAATTTCATCTTTATACGGTTGACGAATACATTGAATTGGTCATCGATTTCATGGAACGTCTGAATCCAACCATCGCCATCGACCGCTTCACTTCGCAGTCGCCCAAAGAATGGCTCATTGCTCCAGATTGGGGACTCAAGAATTATGAATTCACAGCCAAATTGCTCAAACGGATGAACGAACGCCAGACGTGGCAGGGCCGCCTGTTCACTCCTCCGGATCAGAAAGCAGCAACTTTCCCTGATACGAAATTCCCTGCCGATTCGTAGATGTCACACCGATGGTTGCCGAACCATTAGTGAACACATCAACATGAAATTGGAAAGTATCTTCCTTCGTACGGGCGGTAAAACGAATGCGTGCTTTTCCTTTCTTATTATATGAAAGCTGATAATCGCTGACCAGTGTTTCGAAACGCAATCCATCGCCACCGCCATAAGGCAGGGAATAGGCTCTTCCGAAATAGGGTAAATAAGAGACAACCGAATCTCCCCGCATCTCCAGCGAGTAGAGCGTCGTCAAGTTCACCGGTTTTCCCTGCATGGGCAATGCCCGGTCAACCTCTATCGTAAATCGTCCACTTTCCAACAATTCTTTCACCTGTTCTGCTTCCTTCTCTTTTTGCTCTGCACGATCCTGTGCACAAAGGGACTGCCCCACAAACACAAGGGCAATCCCCATCAACAACAATAACCTAAAATCTTTCATACGCCTCAAAAACATTTTTCTTTTCACCTTTTATTAATAAGACATTTGTATCGCCTAAAAGGTTTATACCAAAAGGATTAAATATCATTAAAACCCGAGAATAAAAGAGGGAAGCCCTCCGTTTTTCACCCCAAACCTATATCCGACTACCCAAAGGGTAAATCCTTTTTCCTGCCGGGGAAAATCTGCTTCCCGTAGGTTTTAACTTTGAATAAACCAAACAAATACACTATCTTTGTTCATCAAAACAATAAAACGCCTATGTACAAAAACGGGAAATATCGGGAAACCGACAAAATGAGTGATTTGATTTGCGAGAACTATCCTATGGTATTAGTAATGAGCCGGTTCGGTATTGCACTGGGGTTTGGAGAAAAAAATATAGGAGAAGTCTGTCGCATGAACGGTGTCGATGCGCGTACGTTTCTGACTGTCGTCAATTTTCTGACCGAAGAGGTTTCCGCTCCTCTTACCAATATAGATGAATGTATCTCCATCGAAGCGATTATCACTTATCTGCATAATGCACATGCTTACTTTTTGGATTTTCGCTTGCCGCACATCCGGCGTAAATTGGTAGATGCCACCAGCGACTGCCCCCAAGATGTGGCGTTCGTCATCATCAAGTTTTACGACGAATATGTGGCTGAGGTTCACAAACACATGGCATACGAAGAAGAGACCGTATTTCCTTACGTCAGGGGATTATTAAACGGAGTCAAAGACCCAAAATACAACATCTCGATTTTCCGCAAGCATCATGACCAAATCGAGATGAAAATCATCGAACTGAAGAACCTGCTTATCAAATATTACCCGGGGCCGGGCAGCAATCTGCTCAACAGTGTCTTGTTTGACATCTTCGCCACGCAGGAAGATTTGGCTTCGCATAACCATGTCGAAGACTATTTGTTCGTTCCCGCCATTCTTGCGTTTGAAAAAACTGTCAAATAAAATGAGTACATCTCTGACCATAGCGATTGCCGAGCCTTCCGCCATCATACGAGGCGGATTGGAAACGATTTTGAAGCGGTTGCCTGGATTTCGGCTTCAAGTGGTCGAAATCGCCTCTCCTGAAATGCTCCAAGAGACGCTTCGGACGCATAAGCCGGATGTACTCATCATAAATCCCACGCTTCCGGGATGTTATTCCCTATTCCAAATCAAAGAAGATGCGAATTGCATGGACATGAAGTGCGTGGCTCTGCTTTATGCGGCTGCCGACCCTTTCCTGCTGCGCGCTTACGACGAGCAGATTAGCGTCTATGACTCTCCGGAAGAACTACGTCACAAGCTGAACCAATTGGTTATAACCGTCGGCGATACCGATAACGACGAGCAGCAAACGCTCAGTACTCGCGAGAAAGAGATTTTAATCTGCGTTGTCAAAGGAATGACGAATCGGGAGATAGCCGACCAGTTGTGTCTTTCTACGCATACCGTCGTCACGCACCGGCGGAATATCGCCCGGAAACTGCAAGTACACAGTGTCAGCGGTCTGACGGTTTACGCCATTGTCAATAAACTTGTCGAATTGAACGACATCAAACTATAACAGTCTATGAAGAAAAACAAACTAAATGTCATTGCATCATGTCTTATTTTGTCCGGGACATTTTGCATGCAAGCACAGGAAAAAACACAAGTCGAAATCCGAATACCGGACAGGTATAAAGTAACAAACAAAGCGATTTACCGGGACGGTTGGATTGATTTCAACAAGAACGGTCAAAAAGATGTCTACGAGGATCCTTCCGCCACATTGGAAGATCGCATCGAAGATCTTCTTTCACAAATGACCGTCGAGGAAAAAACATGCCAAATGGTAACGTTGTACGGCTACAAACGTGTCTTAAAAGATGACCTGCCCACACCGGAATGGAAAAACCAGCTGTGGAAAGACGGTATTGGCGCCATCGACGAACATCTGAACGGATTCCAGCAATGGGGGCTTCCGCCTTCGGATAATCATACGTCTGGCCCGCATCACGTCATGCTTGGGCTTTAAACGAAGTACAACGCTTCTTCATCGAAGAGACACGGCTCGGCATCCCGACCGACTTCACAAATGAGGGCATACGCGGTGTAGAGAGTTACATCGCGACCAATTTCCCGACACAACTGGGGTTAGGACACACATGGAACCGTGATTTGATTCACAAAGTCGGATACATCACCGGACGCGAAGGACGGCTTTTGGGATATACCAATATTTACGCGCCGATTCTTGACGTAGGGCGCGACCAGCGTTGGGGTCGTTACGAAGAGGTCTATGGCGAAAGCCCTTACCTCGTGGCCGAACTGGGTGTTCAGATGGCCAAAGGGATGCAAACCGATTTGCAGGTAGCCGCTACCAGCAAACATTATATCGCTTACAGCAATAACAAAGGAGGGCGCGAAGGCATGGCACGCGTAGACCCGCAGATGTCGCCGCGCGAAGTGGAGATGCTCCATGTCTACCCTTGGAAACGGGTCATCAAAGAGGCGGGCATCCTCGGTGCGATGAGTTCTTATAACGATTATGACGGTTTTCCGATTCAAAGCAGTTACTATTGGTTGACGCAACGGCTGAGAGGCGAATTCGGTTTCCGCGGATATGTGGTATCGGACAGTGACGCCGTTGAGTATCTTTTTGCCAAGCATGGGACGGCTGCCGACATGAAGGAGGCGGTTTTGCAAAGTGTCATGGCGGGTTTGAACGTTCGCTGCACGTTTCGCTCTCCGGATTCGTATGTCCTGCCGTTACGCGAACTGATTGCAGAAGGGGCCATTCCGATGTCAGTTATTGACGACCGCGTACGCGACATTTTGCGTGTCAAGTTCCTCGTCGGTTTGTTTGACCATCCTTACCAGATGGATTTGAAGCAGGCTGACAAAGAAGTCAACAGTGCCGAGAACCAACAGGTTGCTTTGCAAGCATCTCGTGAATCGCTTGTTTTGTTGAAAAACCAAGAGGAAACGCTTCCGCTAGATGTAAACACAATATCCAGTATCGCTGTATGTGGTCCGAATGCGAACGAAGAAGCTTATGCGTTGACTCATTACGGCCCGTTGGCTGTTGATGTGACCACTGTTCTCGAAGGTATTCAGCAGAAGGTCAAACCGGGTACGGAAGTGCTCTATACCAAAGGATGCGATTTAGTCGACGCCAATTGGCCCGAATCCGAATTAATCCGTTACCCGCTCACCGACGAAGAGCAAAGCGAGATTGAGAAAGCAGTAGAAAATGCGAAGAAAAGCGATGTTGCGGTTGTTGTGTTAGGGGGAAGCAATCGTACCTGCGGGGAAAACAAATCTCGCTCCAGTTTAGATCTGCCGGGGCGCCAGCTCGATCTGTTGCAAGCCGTCGTAGCGACTGGCAAGCCGACCATTCTGGTTTTAATCAACGGGCGTCCGCTCTCCATCAACTGGGCAGACAAGTTTGTCCCAGCCATCCTCGAAGCATGGTATCCGGGTTCGCAAGGCGGGACAGCCATTGCCGACGTATTGTTTGGTGATTACAATCCGGGAGGGAAACTGACCGTTACTTTTCCGAAAAGTGTCGGACAGATTCCATTCAATTTCCCGACCAAGCCGAATGCGCAAGTCGACGGCGGACGCACCAAAGGTTTAGATGGTAACATGTCGCGAGTGAACGGAGCTTTGTATCCGTTTGGCTACGGGCTAAGCTACACGACATTCGAATATTCCGACATCTCGCTCCAACCAACTGTTGTGACACAGACACAACCTGTCACTGTACGCTGTAAAGTGACTAATACCGGCAAGCGTGCAGGCGACGAAGTAGTACAACTCTATGTGCGCGATGTGCTCAGCTCGGTCACAACTTACGAGAAAAAACTTTGCGGCTTTGAACGTGTCCATTTGGAACCGGGTGAAACCAAAGAGGTCAGCTTCACCATCGAGCCGCGCGATTTGCAACTGCTCGACAGCGACAATCATTGGGTTGTCGAACCCGGAGATTTCAAGGTGATGATTGGAGCCTCTTCGGAAGACATTCGCCTGAATGACCGCTTTACGGTAATCGAATATGGAAAAGGCACTACCACGCAACCGGTAGCCCAAGGAAAGAAATCCGCAGTTACAGCGAGCGCTTCACAAGAAACAGCCTCCAACGTATTGGACGGCAACTTGTCTACCGATTGGAAAGCCAACGCAGGCGATTACATCACTTTTGCGCTTGGGAACAACGCTTCGCCCAACAGCGTTGCTATTGCATGGAAAGAAAAAAGCAAAGATGCGAAGTTTGAAATCCAGTTGTCAGGCGGCGGGGGGCAGTTTCTTACCGTATATGAAGGGGTTATAGACTCCAGCAACGAGCTGAAAACATACCGTTTCAAAGGAACAACAGCCAGCGACTTGCGCATCCTCCTCACAAACGGGAAAGCAAGCATTTCAGAAGTAAAAGTTAATTGATAATTGACAATGGACAATTGACAATTAGGCTTCGCGTTCGGTGAAAACCAATTGTCAATTGTCCATTCTCAATTGTCCATTACAAATAGATTTCCCCGAAAAACTCCGGGCAATGGAAATCGGGCGAAGGTTTATCAATCGGGCTCCAGCTGACAAAATGCGGGAACTCGGTATCATCCGCACACTTATAGAAATTCCCTAATATCTTCTCCGGCAAGTTATCCGGGTCAAGCCCCATCACACAGAACGGAATCGCGACCACCAATTCCCAAGAATAAACACCCAGCTTTTCTGGAAATACAGCCCGTTCCAACGACGAATAACGTCGAATAGAAGCATACTCCTCTTTCGTCAACGAGGTTTTTTCCTCACGCGACTTCCGGCAAGCCGCATCACACGTACCGATACAATTAAACTCGAAATTCCGATATACCGCTTCTCCTTCCTGCTTCATGAAAAATTCCACACAGCTATCGGTGTACACCGGCGAACCGTCTTCTAAATGAAGCGCCTTCAAAGAGTTTCCTTTCACGAAATAGCGGATATACAAATTCTGGTCTGTCCGCGCAATGTCGAAAGCGACGATAGGCTTATACGGATATTCCGCCCAATTCACGATGTCGATATATTCCCGCTGAGCCTTTGTCTCCATCAGAAAACCTACCGACGACAAGTCTAAAACATCTAACGTCTCAACCAAAGGTACCTTTAACTTCTTCATATCATGCTTGCTGTTTACTTTTTTTTTACGTATTTCGTTTCTTCATTCATTCCCTTTGCTTTCTCCTGCTCAAGGCATTGTTGCATGGCAGCTACCACGTCCGGATGATCGGATGCCACGTTTGTCCGCTCGCCAATGTCTGCTTTCAGGTCATACAGTTGCGGCTCCTTGTTGTTACCCAGCTCCGTATTGGTCAGCTTGGCGTATGCCGCACCGTTACTTGGGGCGATGTATTTCCACCCGCGATTCTGCACGGAGAGCGAACCCGCCTGCTCGATGATATAATCCCGTCCGTTCGGGTCTTCTCCCAATAATGCCTTCAACTGGTCACGGCTGTCCGGAGCCGCCCCTTCAGGAACCGGCTGTCCGACAAGGCTTGCCATGGAGGCAAACAAATCAATCTGTGAAACCAACGCTTCCGACACGCCCGGCTTTACCCGTGCGGGCCAACTGACGATGAATGGCACGCGCGTACCTGCCTCGAAATTACTATACTTGCCACCCCGCATCGGTCCCCAAGGCTTATGTTCACCCAGAAGTTCGACAGCACGGTCGGCATATCCGTCGTCGACCACTGGCCCGTTGTCGCTACTCAAAACAATCAACGTATTTTCGGCAATGCCCGCCTTTTCAAGTGCCGCCATAATTTCGCCGACCGTCCAGTCGAACTGCAAAATCGCATCGCCTCGATAGCCCATGCCACTTTTCCCACGGAAACGTTCGTGCGGATAACGCGGTACATGGATATCGTTTGTTCCGACATAAAGGAAGAACGGTTCCGCCTTATGCTGCTCGATGAATTGCACCGCTTTCACTGTGATGCTGTCCGCGATGTTCTCATCTTCCCACAACGCCTGTTTGCCTCCTTTCATGTATCCGATGCGCGAGATGCCATTGACAATCGCCTGATTGTGTCCGTGATTCGGACTCGGCTTGAGTTTGGTCAGCAATTCCGGATGATCCTTGCCGAGCGGTTCGCCGGGAAAAGGCTCTTTGTAGCTCACCTCAATCGGGTCGGCCGGATCCAGATTCACCACCCGCTGATTTTCAAGCCATACGCAGGGCACGCGGTCGCCCGTCGCCGCCATGATATAGGAATAATCGAAACCGATGTCTTGCGGCCCTGGGGTAATAAACCCGTTCCAATCCTGTCCGGCAGTCGTGTCTGCCAGCCCTAAATGCCACTTGCCGATGGCGCCGGTCGTATAACCTGCCGCGTGGAACACATCGGCCACCGTCTCCTGCTCCGGACGAATCACCATCCCGGCATTACCAGCCGCAATCCCCGTGTCGTTTCGCCGCCACGCATAATGCCCCGTGAAAAGCGAGTAGCGCGAAGGGGTGCTGGTGGCTGCCACTGCATGGGCGTCGGTGAAGCGCAGTCCCTGTGCCGCCAGCCGCTCCACGTTGGGCGTCTGTATCGAAGCATGACCATAGCAACTCAAATCACCGTACCCCACGTCGTCGCCAATCAAAAAGATAACGTTCGGCAACTTTTGTTCTGTTTGCTGCTTCGCTTTCTGCTGATTCCCGGAACAGGAAGCAAGCAGCACGGCTCCCATTCCGAAGATGATGGATTGTTTCATTATTAAAAATTCTTTTGCTATTCCGTTACGACAGATTTAAAAATAGGTTTAAACATTTCAGCACGTCCGAAAAATATATCTTCATCTTTCGTCTCTGCCGATATAACTATCCGACGAAAGGGTTCTCCTCCACTTCGATAACTCTGCCCGGAATCCATTCCTTCAACAATGTAAGGTCGGGCGAAATACGAACCATGTCTCCTACTTTCATACAATTAAATTATTATATTGTTTGGTGCTTCTTTTATAGAGACGCGGCACGCCACACCTCTACGGGTTTATATACAGGCAAAGATAAACAATTACGGATAATCCTCCAAATAACATTTTTATTACAAATCACACTTTAGGAACGTGCCATATTCCCGCTTCCAAATCTGCCTGCATCTTCCAATTTGCAGGTTAAAAAATATACCCAGCGGGTAAATCGAAATATAAACCGGGTAATTGGATGTACACGAAGGGAAAAAGATTAGCTTATTTCAAGGATTTCCCCTACTTTTGCATTCTGAAAGTCGTACACAAAATACAGATTCAATATGATTCAATTCTTTCAATCTCCGACAAAAACGGTGCTGGCTGTGGAAGCGGCACACGCTTTTTCCTCTGAAGATAGAGCAAAATTAGTGTGGGCATTCAGTGGAGCAACGCCACTTGAAGCCGAAACACTGGTGGGTTGGTTCGTCGGCCCACGCCGGGAAATGATTACCCCTTGGAGTACGAATGCAGTAGAAATCACCCAAAACATGGGCATCGCGGGCATCTCGCGTATCGAAGAATATTTCCCCGTTTCATCAGGCGAAGCGGAACACGACCCCATGTTGCAACGCATCTACAACGGGCTCGACCAAACCATTTTCACGATTAGCAAACAGCCGGACCCGATTATCTATATTGACGATTTGGAGGCTTACAACCAGCAGGAGGGACTGGCGCTCAGCGCAGAAGAAATTGCCTACCTGAATGAGGTGAGCCAGAAGTTAGGACGCAAGCTGACCGATAGCGAGGTATTCGGCTTCTCGCAGGTCAACTCCGAACACTGCCGCCACAAGATTTTCGGTGGTGTCTTCATCATCGACGGGGAAGAAAAAGAAAGTTCGCTCTTCAACCTCATTAAGAAAACATCGGCCGTAAACCCGAACAAGCTGGTTTCTGCCTATAAAGATAACGTTGCGTTCAACGCCGGGCCAGTGGTCGAACAGTTCGCACCGAAAAGCGGCGACCGTCCGGACTACTATGAGACGAAGGAAATCGAAACCGTGCTTTCGCTGAAAGCCGAAACGCATAACTTCCCGACGACTGTCGAACCGTTCAACGGTGCGGCAACCGGGACGGGAGGAGAAATACGCGACCGTTTGGGCGGCGGACAGGCCTCGCTGCCGATTGCCGGTACAGCCGTCTATATGACTGCTTATCCGCGCACGGAAGGCGCCCGCGAATGGGAGAAAATCCTTGACCCGCGTCCGTGGCTCTACCAGACGCCGGAACAGATTC
>CALUTX010000077.1 GCA_944323815.1 uncultured Parabacteroides sp.
GTGGGTATCATCAGCTCCTTCCTGTTTGCTTCGGGATTCGATTTCAATAATATCGGTATGGGGTTGTACGGTATTGGTATCGCTTCGGTCGGTATGCTCTCGACGTTGGGTATCACGCTTGCTACGGATGCATACGGCCCGATAGCCGATAACGCTGGCGGTAATGCCGAGATGTCCGGATTGGGCAAGGAGGTGCGCCAACGTACCGACGCATTGGATTCGTTGGGCAACACGACCGCTGCGACCGGTAAAGGCTTTGCCATCGGCTCGGCCGCACTGACCGGACTGGCGCTCTTGGCTTCTTATATTGAAGAGATTAAGATTGGTTTGATTCGTTTGGGAGAAAATGTCCTGTCGTTTGCTGACGGACGGGAGATTGAGATTGCGAAGGCCTCCTTCTCGGACTTCATGATTTATTTCGACGTCACGTTGATGAATCCGAAGGTCTTGGCGGGTATGTTTTTGGGTTCGATGATGGCCTTTATGTTCTGCGGGTTGACGATGAATGCCGTCGGACGGGCGGCCGGTCACATGGTTGAAGAGGTGCGCCGCCAGTTCCGTGAGATTCCGGGCATCTTGACCGGGAAAGCAGAGCCCGATTATGCGCGTTGTGTGGCTATCTCCACGAAGGGCGCACAAAAGGAGATGGTGTTGCCTTCGTTACTGGCGATTATTGCACCGATTGTCACCGGATTGGTATTTGGAGTGACGGGAGTTGTCGGTTTGCTGATTGGCGGATTGAGCACGGGATTTGTGCTGGCCATCTTCATGGCGAATGCCGGTGGCGCATGGGACAACGCGAAGAAACACATCGAAGAGGGCAATTTCGGTGGCAAAGGTAGCGAAGCCCATAAAGCAACCGTCGTAGGCGACACCGTAGGCGACCCCTTCAAAGATACCTCCGGCCCGAGTCTCAATATCTTGATTAAACTGATGAGCATGGTCGCTATCGTGATGGCTGGTCTGACGGTGGCATGGAGTTTGTTCTAAGAAAGTGATTCAAATCATTTGACAATTAAATGTATAAGATGAGGCTGTGTCGTAATTAAGTTTTTACGGCGCTGCCTCTTTTTTGCTAAATAGAATATATGAAAGTTGTATTATGATATAACTTTTCACTATCTTTGTGCCATGAGAAAGATTATAGCGTATAAAGATTATTTTTCGGATTTTGTTTCTAAACTTTCAAATGATGAACGTAACAAGATTCGGCGTTCGTTGGATTTACTTAAAGTGGAGGATAAAATACCGAGACATTTTATAAAATATATAAGAGATAGTGTTTATGAATTTCGGATAAGTTATGGTAATAATGAATTCCGAGTCTTTTTTATATATGATGGAGATACAATAGTTGTATTGTTCAATGCATTTAAAAAGAAAACGCAAAAAATACCGGATAGAGAGATAAAAAAAGCAATTAAATTAAAGGAGGAATATTATGCAGCTAAAAGAAATCAGTAAAGACATTTATGATGTAGATGCTTGGTTGGATGAAACGCTTGGCAAAGAGGGCACTCCCGAGCGGGAGAGAAATCGTGAAAGGGCGTGGGAGGAATATAACGCTCAAATCTTGTTGGAAGCAAGGAAGAATGCCCATCTTACGCAAGCGGAATTGGCGAAACGTATTGGTGCGGACAAAGGTTATATTTCGAGGATTGAGCGAGGGCTGACTGTGCCGACTGTTGCTACGCTTTACAAAATTGCGGCAGCGATGGGGATGACGGTGGAATTGCGACCGCTTTGATATTTCCCCCCCTTATTCCACATCCAACTCCCCTTGCGCCTAAATGTATTTATGCGGAGGGGAGTATTTATTTTATGGGGTTCACGTAAAACGCGCCTGTTTTTTGTGTACATTTGCTATTGATTAGATTGCCTTGGCGGGCAAAGGGTATGAAACTAAAAAATTGGATAATGGCATTCGCATGTTGTTCTTATCAGTTGCAAGCGGGAGCGCAGGACGTTCTCAAAGTGAAAACCTATACGTTGGAGAATGGGCTGACGGTCTGGCTGAACGAGGACCACAGTCAGCCGAAGGTCTTCGGCGCTGTTGTGGTGAAGGCGGGTGCGAAAGATTGTCCGGATACCGGTATTGCGCACTATTTCGAGCACATGATGTTCAAGGGAACCGACCGCATCGGGACGTTGGACTACGAGGCGGAGAAGGTCTTGCTCGATTCGATTTCACTGAAATATGACGAACTGGCGAAAACGGAAGATAAAGCTGCCCGTGAACGCATACAGAAGGAGATCAACGAGTTGAGCATCCGTTCGTCCGACTATGTGATTCCCAACGAGTTCAACCGGCTCATCAACCGATTCGGCGGCTCCGGGTTGAACGCGGCGACCTCTTACGACGCGACGGTCTATTTCAACACCTTTCTTCCGCAATACATGGCGCAATGGGCGGAGCTCAACAGCGAACGGCTGGTGAACCCCGTATTCCGCCTGTTCCAGAACGAACTGGAAACGGTCTATGAAGAGAAGAACATGTATGGCGACTTCTTGGGGCGGCAGGTGATGGACACGCTGTTGGCGCGCTATTTCGGGCCGCATCCGTATGCCTATCCGATTATCGGGAGCACGAAGAACCTGAAGAACCCGCGCCTGTCGGCGATGCGTCAGTTCTTCGAGGATTATTATGTTGCATCCAACATGGGGCTGATTTTGTGTGGTGATTTCCAGACCGAAGAGGTGTTGCCGATTCTGGAGAAAACCTTTTCGCGCATCCGTCCGGGCAAGGCACCCAAACAGGAGCCAGTTTCGTTGCCACCTTTCAAGGGGCGGGAAAAGATGAAGGTGAAGTTCCCGATTCCGGTGGTCAAGGCGATGGGCTTGGGCTTCCGGGGCGTGCCGGCCAATCATGCCGACCAAGTGGCGTTGAACATCGCGGTCAACCTGCTGAACAATGCCAACGGAACCGGTTATCTGGATCGGCTGATGACGGAGCACAAGCTGATGGGAGCTGTCGCCATCAACGAGAGCTTGAACGAAGCCGGTATTTTGGCGGTAGCCGTCATGCCCAAACTGTTTATCCAATCGTATCACGGAGCGGAAAAACTGGTTTGGCGCGAAATCAACCGGGTAAAGCAGGGTGATTTTAGCGACGAGGTGTTTAGCAGCCTGAAATTGGAGCAGAAACGGCAATATGCCTCCGCGCTCGAAAATATAGATTCACGTGCGATGATTCTGATGAACCTCTACTCGCAGGGAAAAAGCTGGTCGGATTATCTGGCGGAGGTCGGCCGTATCGAGTCGATTACGAAGGCGGATGTGATGCGCGTCGCTCAAACCTATTTCAACAACAATTATCTGTATGTGACCAAGACGACCGGGAAGTATCCGAAAGACAACCTGCCCAAGCCGCCTTTCGAGCCCGTTGTCCCGCGTCATGCCGATTCGGCTTCGGTTTATGCACGCGAGTTGGAAGAGATGCCCGAGCAGGAGGTAAAACCGCGTTTCGTCGACTTTGAAAAGGATGTATGGCAGGTAGCGCTCGATTCGTTGGTCACACTTTATACAACGCCGAATCCGCTGAACGATATATTTACGCTTTCTGTCGTTTATGGGATTGGAACGCTGGAGAGGCCGGAGCTATCGCAGTTGGCCTTCTATCTGCAACTGTTGGGGACCGACTCGATGCCGTTTGAGCGGTTCCGAAACCGTTTGCAAGCCATTGGAAGTACCCTGACGTTTGATGTCAATTCCGATGCGTTTGTCATGCGCGTGACAGGGTTCGACAACCATCTGGACGAGACGTTGCAACTGGTCGGCGATTTCGTGCGCCATGTCAAGGCAGACGATACGAAACTGCGCCAGTTGGTAGACGAAGCCAAGGTGACGGAAAAAGCCTTTATGAAGTCGAACGACAATGTGGCGGCAGCCGCGTTGGAGTGGGTGATGTATGGCGAGCAGTCGCGCTATTTGCAGAAACTCTCGCTGGCTCAGGTGCGGAAACTGAAGGGAAAGAGGTTGTTGGCTGCTTTTGAATCGGTATGCCAAGTCCAATGCGATGTGCATTATTGCGGGACGTTGCCTGTCGAGACGGTTCAAGCCGCCGTCCGGCGTTATTTGCCGTTGGAGCAGGTGAAAGTGCCTTCCCGTTCGCCCTTCCGGCGCGAATTGCGCGCGTATGAAAATCCGACGGTATTCTTCGTGCATTTGCCGGATATGTCGCAAAGCATCGTCTATGGATACGTGAAAGGTTCGCCCGTGGACGACGAACGCGATCGCCATGCGGCACGCCTTTTCTCGACCTATTTTGGCGGCGATATGTCGTCGCTGATGTTCCAAGAAATCAGGGAATTCCGTTCGTATGCCTATCGGACGAGCGGAGGCTATCAACTGCCCAGTCATGCCCATCGGGGTGCGCCCGGTTATTTCAAGGCGATGCTCTCGACGCAGGGCGACAAGACGTTGGATGCGTTGCAGATGCTCGATTCCCTCATCCGCGAGATGCCGCTCAAACCGGTGCAGATGGAGACGATGAAGCAGATGATGGTCAATCAGGTGAACAATGAATATCCCACTTTCCGCAACCTGTCGGAACGCGTGGCAGCTTGGCAGGCAGAAGGATTCCGTTCTGATCCGTCGGAAGCCTTCTTGCAGGACATTGCGCAGATGGACATCTTGGACATTCATCGCTTCTATACGGAGCAGGTGGCCGGCCGTCCGGTCGTCTACCTGATTGTCGGCGACCGGAAGCGGGTAGACCGCGCAGCGCTGGCTAAATTCGGAACCGTTGTGGAGCTGAAAAGGAAGGAAATTTACCGGTAAGCGGACGGCATTTTCCGCCCGCTTTCATGCCCATCCATTTCATGCCAGTGCGTCCGGAGTTTCATGCCAGTGCATGTGAAGTTTCATGCAAGTGTAGGTGGATTTTCCTGGAGGGGAGTTTTTGCCCACAAGGAAATCGGTGCATGATTGATGTTAATGCCCAAAGCGAGAGGTGTCTACTTCTTTGTATTGTGCTTTTTTGTATCCGTTAAATTTGTAGGTGAAAGTGACAACGAGGCTACGTGTCATGTTATCGAGTTTCATGTCGAGTTTTTGTCCTTTGTAATCAATACTACCGTCGGGTGTCGAGCTGTTGAAAAGGTCGTTCCCTTGAAGTTTTAATTCTGCCCGTTGATTGGCAAAAGTCCATTTCAGCCCGGCATCTATTTTCCAGATAGAGCTGAGGTCATAAAAGCCTTGTAACGTAGGACTGGCATAGACACCGTTCAGTTCGAGGCGAATATCAGGTTGGGAAGAAATATGGAAAGAATTGTTTAATTGGGCAATGCCACGTACATTTGTCCGATGAAAACTTATGTCATGATATTGCCGGCAGACATCTTTGTTATAGGAGCCATCTAACACCAGTTGCGCATTCCAAAGTTCACCTGCTGATAAAGGAATCATGAAAGTCAAGCCGATGTTTTGTTCGTAATCATAATTGATGTATTGGTAAATCAAAGACAATTCGTCCGGACTTTGGTAAGGTAACTGCATGAAGAGGTCTTTTATATAGCTATAATAGAAGTTTGCCATGTATTTACCTTTGAAGATATACGTTAGTTGGGTCGTGTAATCGGTTGAAGGGATAAGATTCGGATTACCTATAATCTTCATATAACCATTCATGTAACTGGTCGTGTTCTGAAGTGTCCAATAAGAGGGATAGATTTTATCTGAAGAGAAACCTAATTGGAAGATATGTGACGGATTAAGCTGATAACCGAGCTGGAAGGTCGGATAGATTGCCCATTTCTTATAATTCATCAACTTATAGCGTTCACCAGCAATGGAAATGGAGAGCGAAAGTTGTTCATTGAATGTCTTTTCCGTACCCGCGTAGAAATTGTATGTTTCCTCTTTCATCTTTGTATTTGTGCTGAGTGAAGGGAGAGTGGAACCATCTTGCAGATGATAAGTCTGCCCGCTCTTCTCGTTGGCAAAGGTGAAATTAATACCGTAATTGAGGCTCCAATTGTTCGGTAGGGATTGGACCTGGCCGGCGTAGACGTTCCAACGGTCGATGCTTTGGTGTTCATCCACAAAGAAATGTTGTTTTTCTTCGTCAGACTGGTTGGTGAAATCCTGCATGGAAGGACTATTGTAGTGCGTGTAGTCCAATCCGAGATTCAGTCCGAAATTGGCTGTAAAATCCACGTTGACGTTGTGCATTTGCGATTGGCTGGTGCGCAGATTATCCGACTGAGAGAAATTTCCAGTAGACCTTTGGCGTGCCTCTCCGTGTGTTTTGAATGACGCTGTATAAGCTGCGTTCAAGTTGTTGCCTTCCGAGATTTGATAGTCCATGCCGAAACGTAGATTATGATTCAAAGCCTTGAGGTCGCCGTCGTTTTCCTGACGGATTTGATATGTATGGGTATGTACGGTATGGTCAGAGATGACATCCACGTTGTTATCGGCATGGGAATATTGGGGCGAGTAATTCAAATCCGTTGATACTTTCTTGCCTGAATAGGAGAGGCTGAGATTCCCTCCGCCGCTTGCATAAGCGGATTGTGTATAATTACCACTTATTTCACCACGCAAGAAAGGTTCATTTGACTTGGTATTTTTTAAAACTACATTGATAACTGCTCCTCGTACGCGATATTTTGCCGGAGCGTTATACATTACTTCCATATTTTGGATTTGAGAAACGGGTGTACTTTTCAAGACTTCCATTAATTGGTCTGTATTCATCGATGATGGTTTTCCATTAAGAATGACCGTTACCTCTTTGGTGCCGGTCAGGCTGATGGCGTTGTTTTGTTCTACGATGCCTGGTATGCGCAGAAGGGATTCATACGCGTTGCTGACACTTGTACGTTCTGTCAACAGGTTTACATCATAAATAAGTTTCCCTTTTTCTACTTTTACGTGTGGGCGTTCTCCCCGAATTACTACTTCATTCAGTGTATAATTATTTACTTGGAGGGTAACTGTGCCTACTTCCGGGGTATTTCCTTCTTTCTCTTGTGTCTTGAATAAAAGATGCTGGAAGATTAAACGGTATTGTTCCGGATTTTCTTTGAAAGAAAAGTAACCTAAAGAGTCGGTTATAACGGCATCAATAAATGTTGAATCCTGTGTTTGCATAATTACGGTTACAGCTTCAACGGGTTGTTGGTCTGGGTCTACAACCTTTCCTTTTACATTTTGGGCAACCAATGGAATGGCTACACTTGCGATGATTCCTGCGATAATAAATATACGTTTCATTTTTACTCTATTTTATTTCTGATTTTTGCTGCAAAGTAAGCCTGTTTCCCGGCGGCAATAGGTTATCGCTTTGTTAGGAGATTGTTATATGATTGTTATTGGTGGGGTGGAATGTTAAGGAATTGTTATCGGAGTTCTATCCGTTGACGGATATGGAAAAATGTCCAGTATAAAATTTGCAGGGTTGCTGTTTTTTGTATTCCTTTGAAACAAAAATGAGAAACTTTAGCTATGATGAAAGCGAAATTTGAAGTGATTTTATCGGTAGAAGCTGAGGCTTTTTTGAGCGCATTAAAAGAGAAAGTACGGCATAAGATAGTGAGTAACTTTCGAAAAGCCTCTTATTTGCTTGATCCCAAGGTGTTTAAAAAATTAGAAGGTTCGGATATATGGGAGTTCAGGGCATTATATGGAGGTGTACAATACAGGATGTTAGCTTTTTGGGATAAGACAGATACCAATTACACATTAGTGATTGCAACGCATGGTTTTGTAAAGAAAACCCAAAAGACTCCATCCAAAGAGATTGCTAAGGCAGAGAAGATAAGAACGATGTATTTCAAATTAAAAATGAAGTAGTTATGGAAAAGAAATATTTTTATACGTTAGAGGAAGTTGAAGACCGGATTATTGGTCCGAAAGGAAGTGAGGTACGCGATAAATATGAAGCGGATATGCAGGATTTTCTTGTTGGTCTGACAATTCGTAAAGTACGCGAGGAGAAGAATATGACGCAAGAACAGTTGGGGGCATTAATGGGAGTGAAGCGTGCACAGGTTTCCCGTATAGAGAATGGCAAAAGCCTTTCGTTAAACACCATTCGTCGTGCTTTTAAAGCACTGGGGGTGGAATCCGGATATTTGGATATGGAGAAATTGGGAAAAGTCGCTTTGTGGTGACTACATATATAATGAAAGGACGTTACATCAAGATACTAACAGCTCTGGGTTTGGTGGCGATTGTGGCTATCCAGAGTTTGTGGCTGGTGAATACTTGTCGGTTGATAGAAGTTCAGGTTGGACTGACAAGCAACCGGTTGTTCCCGAAAGTGGTTTTGGATGAGGCGGTGATGCGTTTGGATTCGTTGACCGAGCAGGCGGATAGCACGATAACATTACATCCGCAAGGAAGTTATGATTCGGGATGGTTGGCGCAAGAAGGGAATGTGTTGGATTTTATTATCACCTATTTAGACCATTATGCTGACTCGGTGTATCATTCACCGGTCAATTTGGAGGTGCTCGATTCGCTCTTCACGGAGGCTTTGGCGAAAGAGGATTATCATGCGGAGTTGGTTTGTCAGGTTATAGATTCGCTGGGAAATGTGCTTCAGAAAGAGGCGTATGCACAAACAGTTTCCTCTTTCCGGACCATTGAAACGAAACCGGTCTTTATCAATAACGAACATACCAGGGCGGTGCAGGCGATTATCGTGAATCCCTATTGGATAGCATTCCGGCAAATGGGATTCCTCTTGATTGCTACGGTCTTGTTGATATTCTTCGTGGCGGGCTGCATTGTGTATCAGGTAAAGATTATCATCCGACAGAATAAGATTGCCCGTTTGCGGCAGGATTTTACCTATGCGATGATACATGATATGAAGACGCCGATTAGTACCATCTCGATGGCGGGACATACGTTGGAGAGTGGAATCTTGGACAGTAAGCCGGCGCTTCGGAAGCAATATTTTTCTATTTTGAACGAGGAGAGTGCGCACCTCCTGAATCTTTCTGAGAAGATATTGACTATCGCCAAGTTGGAACAATCCCGTTTGAAGTTGGTGAAGGGGGAAGTGGATTTGCCGAAGCTGTTTGGCGAGTTGGTCAATAAGTTTCAAGTGAAAGCAGAGAAGCGGGTGGTATTTGAGGTTGATTGTCCTTCTTCCCTTCCTCTTTTCTTGGCGGATGAAGAGTATTTGAAAGAGGCGATAAGCAATCTGATAGATAATTCGATGAAATATTCGAATGAGGAAGTGTGCATACGCCTTTCCGCAGAAGCGAGAGATGGTTATATTTCTATAAAGGTATGGGATAATGGCTGGGGCATCCCGCTCAAGCAACAGAAGCGTATCTTCGAGAAGTTCCAGCGCGGTGGTATGGAGTATCGGAAAGAGAAGAAAGTTTCGGGCTTTGGCTTGGGACTGAATTATGTATATCGGGTAATAACGGCAATGGACGGGCAAGTGGAGGTGAATAGCGTCGAAGGCGAATACAGCGAGTTTATCCTCTTGCTGCCTGTCCGAGAGGAGGAAAAGGCATGACACGTGTATTATTGGTAGAAGACGATAAAAATCTTTGTTTCATCTTGAAAAGCAGTTTGGAAGAGATGATTGGCGGTTATGAAATCGAAACGGCGGCTGACGGGAAAGCGGGGTTGGAGAAATTGGCACAGGGTACGTTTGACGTGATTGTGTCGGATGTGGAGATGCCTGTGATGGACGGCATGACGATGGTGCGGCATATTCGGGAACATTATCCCACAGTGGCGATTGTCTTCATTACAGGCTTGACTACGGCGCGGGATGTGATTAACGGCTACCAATCGGGCGCGGATTTCTATATCAAGAAACCCTTCTTGCCGGAAGAATTGGATGCGCATATTCAAGCTGTGTTGAAAGTGAAACGGGCGACAGTGCAGAAAAAGGAAGAGAAGCAAGTTTATGCGATAGGTAAATACCGTTTTCTTCCTATGCAACATCTTCTTTGTTACGGGGAAGAACGGCAAACACTTACCCCGAAAGAGTCTAAGGTATTGGAAATGCTTTGTTGCGAGATGGGAAATCTGGTGAGCCGGGAGATGATTTTGACAGCTATCTGGCAAACGGCGGATTTCTACTCTTCCCGCAGCCTGGATGTGTTTATCACAAAGCTCCGGAAATACCTTGCCAAAGACCCTGATGTGGTGTTGAAAGTACAGAAAGGGGCGGGCATCAGTTTAGAAGTGTAATAAAAAAGGAAGATTTTCTTACATTTTATCGATTTTTATTCCGCTGTTCCGATTTTTATGCTATCTTTGCCGATGTAAAAGAATAACAACAATGAGAAATATTGTATTGCATCATCACCATCATCCTTACAACGGGCAATAGTTCGGTGGGCGTTGGGTATGTAGATACACGAAGATAAAAAGAAGGCTTGCCGTTCGCACGGTGAGCCTTTTTTAGTTGCACAAAAGAAGAAAATCAAATAAAAAAAAGAAGATAAATATGTTACGAATCGCAGTACAGTCGAAAGGACGTCTTTATGACGAAACGATGCTTCTCTTGGAGGAAGCCGGAATTAAATTGAATAGGGGAAAACGCATTTTGCTGCTCTCGGCAAAAGGTTTTCCGGTGGAGGTGTTGTTCTTGCGCGACGACGATATTCCGCAGTCGGTGGCCAATGGGGTGGCAGATGTCGGGATTGTCGGCGAGAACGAGTATGTCGAGAAGGGGAGTGAGGCTTGGTTGGTCAAGCGGCTGGGATTTAGCAAATGCCGCTTGTCGTTGGCCATTCCGAAAGATGAGCTTTACGAAGGGGTACAATGGTTCGAGGGAAAGACGATTGCCACCTCTTATCCGGAGATACTGAAGGCCTATTTGAAAGAGCAACAGGTGAATGCAGAGCTGCATGTGATTAGCGGGTCGGTCGAGATTGCGCCTGGCATCGGATTGGCGGATGCTATCTTTGATATTGTCAGCTCGGGCAGCACGTTGGTCAGCAATCAATTGAAAGAGGTCGAGGTGGTCATGCAGAGCGAGGCGTTGTTGATTGCCAACAAAAACCTTTCGGAAGAGAAACAGACGATTTTGGACGAACTTTTGTTCCGTTTTGAGGCCATCCAGATGGCGGAAGGAAAGAAATATGTACTTTTGAACGCGCCCAAAGAGCAGTTGGATGAGATTATCGAGGTGTTGCCGGGCATGAGGAGCCCGACCATTACGCCGTTGGCGGATGGAAACTGGGTATCGGTGCAGTCGGTCATTGCAGAGAAACATTTTTGGGAGATTATTGGCAAACTGAAGTCGCTTGGTGCGGAGGGTATTTTGGTGCTGCCGATTGAGAAGATGATCCTTTAAAATTGACAATTATGGAAATAATTAAATATCCGTCGAGGGAGACTTGGGAGGCGTTGACGAAGAGTCCGACGCTGGAT
>CALUTX010000078.1 GCA_944323815.1 uncultured Parabacteroides sp.
CCTCCATTATGACATTATGCAAAAACTGTTCCCAAAGACATCATTGGCACCTCTCTAAGATTAAACTTTGCTAATTAGGGCGATTGAGGATATTCATAAAACTAAAATTGATAATCGACTTAAGACTTTTTCTCTATAAACAGCTGTCTTCTCTCTGTTTTCTTCCATAAATTTGTATGCTTTTACAGGTTTAAATTTGAACTATTTACTAAATCTGTGCGGGAGGCGGTATCTGATCCATACGGTCTCCCTTTTTTTGCCTTCATGATACGCTCTATTTCATTGCACCTCCTCCCCTTTTCGTTTGACAATTATGTTTCCTTGATACTGTTCCAATTGGACGTCTGAAGTGAAACTGATTAACTCCAGCAATTGGTTCAGGCTTATCTTCCGGTCTACAACCAGCGAAAAACGTTTTCCACGCAACTGGTCGTGCTGATATTTCACGGTGAAATCATACCAATGGCTCAATTTGTCGAAAATATCTTCCAGCGTAGCATCTTTAAAGATATACTCGCCTCTTGTCCAAGAGGTGTACAAGTCTGTATCAACTTTCTTTATCGTCGATTGATGACTCTGCCCGTCGTGAGTAAACTGTTCGGAAGGGACAATCCGATAATGTTCCCCTTTATCGGTCTGTACCGCCACCGAGCCACCAACCAACGTAACACTGGTAAACCGTTCCGATTCATAAGCCGAAACATTAAAGGAGGTTCCCAACACCTTCACTTCTATCTCATTCGTTAATACCCGGAAAGGTTTCTCCGGATTTTTAGCCACATCAAAATAGGCTTCTCCTTTCAACTTGACTTCGCGTATGTCATTGGGGAAACGGGTGGGATAGGTCAATTCCGACTCGGCATTCAACCAAACGTGCGTCCCGTCTGCCAACTCCAGTTCATACGCATTACCTTTCGGAATCACCAAACGGTTCCACGTTATTTCCTCTGTCCTGGGAACAACGTTCTTCTCTATTTTCTTATAAGAGAGTTGGTTCTGTGAGTTATTTTGAATCAGGGTATTGCCATGCTGGATGGAAAAGCTGTCTTGCTTCAACGGTATCTGCTTTCCGTTTTCCAACATCAATACCGGCTGATCAAGGTTTTGCTCGTCCACCTTCGCCATGCGTTCCGGTGTCGCCGGTTTCCACCAAACGAATCCAACTGCAACCAGAATTGCCACAGCTGCTGCATACGACAACCAACGCATCCATACTTGTTTCTTCCCGACAGTCTGCCGACGAACCTGTTGCCACGCCCGTTCGATGTCGTATGCCTCATCCGTCACCTGATGGCGAGCGTGAGCCAAACGATACAAATGTTCAACCTGCGCAAACTGTCGCCGATGCTCCTCCGATTCGGCCAGCCATGCATCCAACACATGCCGTTCCTCGTCCGTCGCTTCACCGGTCAAGACTGCCAATATAAGGGCATATATGTCATTCTCATGCTTCATGTGTCCTGTCTTTTGCCCTTATAACAATCCACTTTCCCCAAATGGGTAGGAAGAAAAGAAGAAATTATTTGTTAAAAAAATGCAACAACCTATACCCACAACCATGCGAACGCAACGACAAGCAAATCTTTCAGTTCTTCCCGCATGATGCGGAATGCTTCGCCCAAGTGGTATTTGACGGTATTAACAGAGATTCCGGTTACTTCCGCGATTTCTTTATATTTCAATTCGCGTATACATTTCAAAAGAAACACCTGTTGGCATTTGGGAGGTAACTTCCGAAGAGCAGCCCGCACCTCCTTTTTATAGGGGAACTCTTCTTCTTCAGTATCTTTCTCCCACTCCTCTGTCAGCGAGGTCAAAAAGTTTTCTTTGGTCAGCTCGGCCTTATAGTAATTCAGGCAACGGTTGTACACGGCACGATAAGCGTATGGCAAGAAGTTTTCAGCCGTGACGGACAAGTTTTTATTTTCCCAAAGCGCGACGAAAAAACTTTGTACAATATCTTCCACAGCCTGTTGGTCGGACAAGAAACGTGAAGCATACCGACACAAATCTGCATAATGTGCCCGAAACAATTGCTCGAATAGCCACTCGTCAATTTCCCGACCTTCCGTTTCCACTTTGAATTAGTTTTATCCAATCGCAAAAGTAATAAAAACAACTAAAAATAATCTTTCCGTTAAGTGGAATTTACCTTCTATATAATTGGATTTAGGCTAAAGCTACTTTCACTTACTTAGAAAGTAATATTTTTTAACACCCATGTATATTGGGCTGAATCTTGTGATTTTGAGAGGAAAACACTACTTTTGCGGCGTAATTCAGAAAATACAAATTAACTATATAACAACGAACAATATGATTAATTCACAGGACATCAAGAAAGGAACATGTATCCGGTTGGACGGGAAACTCTATTTTTGCGTTGATTTCCTTCATGTAAAACCGGGAAAAGGAAACACCATCATGCGTACGACACTGAAAGATGTTGTCAAAGGAGGTGTGATTGAACGCCGCTTCAACATCGGTGAGAAACTGGAAGACGTACGCGTAGAACGCCGTCCGTACCAATACACCTACAAAGAAGGCGAGCACTATCACTTCATGAACCAAGAAACTTTCGATGATGTCATCATTGATAAGAACCTGATCAACGGTGTAGACTTCATGACCGAAGGACAAATCGTGGATGTTGTATCCGACGCTTCAACTGAAACGATTTTGTTTGCAGACATGCCTATCAAAGTGCAACTGAAAGTGACTTACACCGAACCGGGTATCAAAGGTGACACAGCAACCAACACATTGAAACCGGCAACAGTAGAATCGGGTGCAGAAGTACGTGTTCCGTTATTTATTGAGGAAGGTGAAGTAATCGAAATCAATACACAAGACGGCACTTATGTTGGAAGAGTACGATAAGAATTGACAATTAAGCAATTGACAATTGACAATTATTTCACGAGCGCGAAGCCTAATTGTCAATTGTCAATTATCAATTGTCCATTAAAAAAAGCCTTTCTATGAAAATAAAAGAATGGGCAGCCGAGGATCGCCCAAGAGAAAAAATGCTGTTGAAAGGGATTTCTTCCCTCAGCGATGCCGAACTGCTTGCCATCCTGATCGGTTCGGGTAATCAAGACGAAACTGCCGTCCAGTTGTCGCAACGTATCCTACACACAGTTGATAACAATCTTAACGCATTAGGCAAACTATCGATCAAAGAATTAAAGACTCGCTTCAAAGGTGTTGGTACCGTCAAAGCCATCACCATCGTTGCGGCTCTCGAATTAGGTAGGCGGCGAGGAAACAGCGAACCGCTTCAACGCTCCGTGATTCGATGCAGCCAAGATGCGTTCCATCTCTTCCATCCGCTGCTATGCGACCTGCCGCACGAAGAACTCTGGGTTGCCCTGCTGAACAAAGCATCCAAAGTCACCGACCGGATTAAAATCAGTCAAGGCGGGACAGGTGAAACCTCTGCCGACCTGCGCATTATCTTAAAAGCCGCCATCAACTCGCTGGCATCCGGCATTATCCTTTGCCACAACCATCCCTCCGGAAACCTACGCCCCAGCCGGCAAGACGACCGATTGACCTCGCAACTCAAAGAAGCCGCCCGCCTGATGGAAATAACCCTGTTCGACCACAT
Source organism: uncultured Parabacteroides sp. (assembly GCA_944323815.1). GTDB lineage: Bacteria > Bacteroidota > Bacteroidia > Bacteroidales > Tannerellaceae > Parabacteroides. The sequence continues at coordinate 3,611 of CALUTX010000078.1, forward strand.
CATCCTTTCCGACGACCACTATTATAGCTATGCAGACGAAGGAAAACTGTAAGGTAATTGACAATTAACAATGGACAATTGACAATTGGCTTCGCGCTCGGTGAAATAATTGTCAATTGTCAATTGTCAATTATCCATTGTTTTGTATGTTTGCATTCAAAATAACAGCAAATGAACAACGAATTTCTCCAAACAGAAGAGGCCATCGTAGCCATGCTGAAAACCGTGTACGACCCGGAGATTCCGGTCAATGTCTACGATTTGGGACTGATTTACAATATCGAAGTCGACGATCAAAAGAATGTACGCATTGATATGACCCTGACAGCTCCCAACTGTCCGGCGGCAGACTTTATCTTAGAAGATGTCCGCATGAAAATTGAATCTATCAATGATGTAAACAACGTCGAAGTTAACTTGGTATTTGAACCGGAATGGGATAAAGACATGATGTCGGAAGAAGCCAAACTGGAGTTGGGGCTGTTGTAATGAATATGCATCGTAAACATATCTATTTCGCATCGGATGCCCATTTGGGTGCCCGCTTCCATCAAGACCCGCTGGCAATCGAAAGAAAATTAGTCCGCTGGCTGGACAGTATCAAAGAGAAGGCCATCGCAATTTACTTTTTGGGAGACATGTTCGACTATTGGTTCGAATATAAATATGTCGTTCCCAAAGGATTTGTCCGCTTTCTCGGGAAATTGGCCGAATTGTCAGACAGCGGAGTCGAAATCCACATGTTCATCGGGAACCACGATATTTGGATGTTCGACTATCTGCCCCAAGAAATCGGTGCGATTATCCACCGAGACGTGCAGACAGTCGACCTGTTAGGGAAGCGGTTCTTTTTGGGACACGGCGATGAGGTGGATTACCGGAGCAAAGCATTCCGCTTCATGCGGACATTGTTCCGTAACCGATTCTGCCAATGGCTCTATGCCGGTATCCATCCGCGCTGGACATTCGGATTTGCACTCGGCTGGTCGCTCAGTAGCCGCAAGAAGGGACTGAAAAAACATGCAGAAGCGGAAACGGAATATCAAGGAGAAGCTCAGGAATATCTGGTTTCGTTTGCTAAACATTATCTGAAAACACATCCGGACATCAACTTCTTCATCTTTGGCCACCGACATATTATGTTAGACCTCATGTTGTCGAAAACATCCCGTCTATTAATAGCTGGCGATTGGATGCAGCATTTTTCGTATATTGACTGGGATGGAGAGCATCTTTTTCTAGAGCAATTCGAACCGAAAGAAGAGGAATGAGCATGAATGTTGGTCAAGCACCCGCATAAATCAAACAACATAAGCCCACGACAAAAAAGATGAACATGCCGATATTGAGATAAGTCGACAGACGCGGCGCTCCTTTGAACTCATGCCAAATCAAAATTCCCCACAAAGCAGAAACAAGTGTGGCCCCTTGCCCCAAGCCATAGGAAATGGCAGCTCCTGCTTTTTCGGAAGCAATCATACTAAACAATTGCCCGATGCACCAAATAATTCCCCCTAACACGCCAACCAAATGGGTTCGCATATTCCCTTTAAAATAACCAGACAAAGGTATCGATTCTCCTATCACCGGACGTTTCATAGCCAATGTATTAAAAATAAAATTACTAAAGAAAACTCCTACCGAAAAAACAAATACAGCCGTATAAGGTGTTAACTTGCCACTTGCCGGTTCCGCAAAATTGGTCAAATCCATCGAGGCTGCCACAAAACGATAAAAGAACGCCATAATCAAACCGGCGGCAATCGAAAGGAACAATCCCTTTCCTGACACTTTTTGAGTTCCGATCAGTGCCTTCTTATATGCCAGCCCATTCAAAACAATCGCAATGATAATCAAAAACACACCCAAGAAAATATACGTCGGTTCACCTTTTGCAGCACCAAAGTAGTTGATCAATACACCCAATACCAAAGCCAATCCTACCCCCACAGGGAATGCGACAGACATACCACAAACAGCTATAGCAGCAGATAATAATATATTAGCAGCATTAAAAATAACGCCGCCCAAAAATGCGCTACCCACGTTCATCATATCTGCCTGACAAAGATTCGCCCCAAAAGATTCTCCCTGTTCGCCAAAACTCCCCAATGTCAATGCCGATAATATTGAAAATAACAAGACTCCCACCACGTAGTCCCAATAAAAATATTCATAACGCCAAGTCTTAGCCGCCAATTTCTGTGTATTACCCCAAGACCCCCAACAAAGCATGGTTATAAAACAAAATACAATGGCCAATGCATAATTCTGAACAATAAACATATTTTTTATTTTTAGAAAGTTAATTCTCCCCCGTTTAAATCAATCTTTGATGATTTCTATAAAATGGAATACCGTTTCTACTTCCCATAACTCTACTTCATTCCGATAAGGAGCAGAAGATTGGGCACCGACGCGCATAACAGAAAGGGCTGCGACTTTAGAGGCAAAACCAGTAGCTTTCCACAAATCCATTCCGTCAGAAAGCGCTACGACCAATGCTCCATTGAAAATATCACCTGCAGCAGTGGTATCCATTGCCTTGACAGGTATAGCCGGGATTAATGCCGCTTTTCCTTCGCTATAAATCAACGCACCTTTCGATCCAAGCGTAATGATGACATGCTGCACCCCCCAATTAGCAAACACAAGGGCGGCAGCGATGGCAGAAGCCTCGTCTACAATCTGGATTCCGGTCAACATTTCCGCTTCCGTCTTATTGGGTGTAATCAGATACAAATAAGGATACAAATCGAAAGGAAGAGTTTGTGCCGGCGCAGGATTCAATACAATCTTCTTCCCTTTCCGCCAAGCAGTTTCAGCCATATAAAAAACGGTCTCAATCGGTATTTCCAATTGCATCAATATCCATTCACTTTGGTCAATAGCCGTTTCAGCTATCTGTAAATCTGCCGGAGATAAATTCGCATTGGCCCCCGAAGCAACCGCTATGCAATTTTCAGCCTGATCATCCACCGTAATCAAAGCGACTCCGGACGGGACATCCGAATCGGTAAAAACATAAGAGGTATCAATACCTTCTGCTGCAAACAACTGTTTGGCCTGACGGCCAAATATATCATCCCCCAACTTACACACAAAACGGACATTCCCCCCCAATCGGGCAACTGCAACCGCCTGATTAGCTCCTTTTCCACCGGGATTCATAAAAAAAGTGCCACCTAAAACAGTTTCTCCGGGAGCAGGCAAGTGCTCTGTTTTGATAACCATATCCGTATTTGAACTACCAACAACCAATATCCGCTTTGTTTCTACTGAACGATTCATCATATAAGCATGTATTTTGCTTCAAAATTAATAATAAAAAATTACAACCTGAGTCTACAATATAAAAAACAAACCATAAAACACTCCAACCGGTGTCAGAGTGGCTTAAAAACTAATCCAATTTGTTTTTTGTAAGCTACGAGGATTAGATCTATCTAAAATTATTGATTCCCTAAAATAGACATGGTGTCAGAAGCAATCATATATTCTTCATCTGTAGGAACTACAAGTATTTTAACCTTGCTATCCGGCGTACTGATAATCATCTCTTCACCGCGCAAACCTTGATTCTTTTCCGCATCAATTTTCATACCCATATATTCCATACCTTGACAAACAGCCAAACGGGTCTGCCATTGGTTTTCACCGACACCGCCTGTCCATACCAAGATGTCACAACCATTCATCGCGGCGGCATAAGCTCCGATATATTTCTTAATCCGATAGTTATAAACATCCAGCGTCATGATAGCCCGGTCATTTCCGGCCTCAACAGCAGCTTCCAAATCGCGCATATCCGACGAACCGCCAACCAAGCCAGCTACTCCACTCTTCTTATTGATTAAATCGGACAAGCCATATCCGTCCAATCCTTCCTTTTCCATAATAAAGGATAAAGCACCAGCATCGACGTCGCCACAACGCGTTCCCATCAAAAGTCCTTCAACCGGCGTCAAGCCCATCGAAGTATCGACGCATTTACCATGATCGATGGCTGCAATGGAACCGCCGTTACCGACATGAGCCGTAATAATCTTCTGCTCCTCAAAAGGAACCCCTAAGATCTCACAGGCCCGGTGCGACACATAGCGATGACTCGTCCCATGGAAACCGTATCGGCGCACGCCATATTTCGTGTACATTTCGTATGGCAAACCGTACATATAGGCTTTACGCGGCATGGTCTGATGGAAAGCAGTATCAAACACTGCCACCTGCGGAATACCCGGAATCAAGGCCTCCATCGCATCGATACCTTTCAGATTGGCAGGATTATGCAACGGAGCCAAATCCGAACATTCGATTACTTTATTGATCACATCTTGGTCAATCCGCACACTGGTTGCAAATTTCTCCCCACCATGCACAACCCGATGACCAACTGCGTCGATCTCCTTATATTCCTTGATGCAACCATACGTTTCATCTGTCAGGATACTCAAGATAAACTCGATACCTTCTTTGTGGCCGGGAATCTCCTTTTCCAGTATCACCTTTTTCCCATCCTTATCGGTCAACTTCAAAAAAGCGTGCGGCAAACCGATTTTCTCGATACCTCCTTGCGCCATCACGCTACCGGAAGTCATATCGAACAATTTATATTTAATAGAGCTGCTTCCGCAATTCAATACCAATACTTTCATATTCTTTCCTTTTTAATGATTACTTCTTTGCCGCCTTCAATGCAATCGACTGGTTACAAGCGATGGCAACCATTTTATATACATCATCAACCGAGCAACCCCGTGAAAGATCGTTCACCGGAGCTGCCATTCCCTGCAAGATAGGACCAACCGCTTCTGCACCGCCCAAGCGTTGTACCAACTTATAAGCAATGTTTCCAACTTCCAACGTCGGGAATACCAATACATTCGCCTGCCCTGCGACAGCACTTCCCGGAGCTTTCAAAGAAGCTACTTTTTCAACCAACGCCGCATCTGCCTGCAATTCGCCGTCAATCTTCAAATCCGGAGCCATCTCTTTTGCCAAACGGGTCGCTTCGACCACCTTGTCAACCATTTCGTGAGAAGCACTACCTTTTGTCGAGAAGCTCAACATCGCTACGCGAGGTTCCATACCGACGATATGACGAGCCGTTTCAGCCGTAGCCAGTGCGATGCTGGCAAGTTCAGGAGCCGTCGGATTGGGCATTACCGCGCAATCAGCAAAAACCAAGATTCCCTCTTTCCCATATTGAGGTGTTTTCGTAAACATCAGGAACGCACCCGAAACACAACTCATTCCCGGAGCTGTTTTAATCAATTGCAATGCCGGACGTAATACATTGCCGGTCGTATTCCGTGCACCAGCAATCTCTCCGTCTGCATCACCCGCTTTAATCATCAAGCAAGCCAAATACAACGGATCTTCGACCAACACAGCCGCTTTCTCCGGCGTCATGCCTTTCTTCTGGCGGAGCTGGAAAAGCAAATCCGCATAAGCCGCTTTTTTCGCATGATTCTTCGGGTCGACAATCGTGGTCTGGTCGATGTGTTTCAATCCGTACTCGGCAGCTAAACGATTGATTTCATTCGGTTCACCAATTAAAATAATGTCTGCGACAGCATCAGCCACCAAACGATCTGCCGCTTTCAATGTTCTCTCTTCAGTTCCTTCAGGAAGAACAATACGCTGTTTATTTGCTTTAGCGCGTGCAATAATCTCTTGCATTAAGTCCATAACGGAAGATTTTATTTTATTGTTGTTAGTTGAATATATTCCATGATGACGGTTACAAAAGTAGGCAAAATGCTATATAGACTTTACAAAATCGGCAAAAAATTTGCAGGTCAACCTGTCACTTTCAGAACATTTAACAGTAATTCGTCACCTCCTTCTCTCTGGCAAGAATCTGCTGCAATTCCTCTGCCGTCACATTCACCTCAATCTTGCCGTTATGCGCCACGGAGATTTTCCCGCGTTCTTCCGACACGATGATGACAATCGCATCTGTTTCGAGCGACATCCCCAGCCCCGAACGATGACGCAGCCCCATCTCCTTAGGCAATTGAGCCGTTTGTGCGACCGGCAAGATACAGCCTGCCGCTTTGATATGGTTGTCCGCAATAATCATCGCGCCATCGTGCAACGGACTGTTCTTAAAGAAAATATTCTCAATCAAGCGGGCATTGACGTCGGCATTGAACATCTCGCCCGTATGCTCATAAATGGTCAAATCGACATCCTGCTGGATACAAATCAATGCACCCGTTTTCTTTTTGGCCATGTTCATGCAAGCCAGCACAACCGGCGCAATGAATTTCCCCTCGCTGTCCTTATCGTGGTTCCTCTTCGCAAACAATTTTTCGAGAAACTTCCATCCCCGATGCGACCCCAGCGCCACAAGGAAACGACGAATTTCATCTTGGAAAAGAATCACCAGCACCAAAAAACCGACGTTGATAAATTTATCCAGGATGGTTCCCATCAGCCGCATGCCCAAAACCTGCGACACCAGAATCCAAACGACTATAAAAGAAACCACGCCACTAAAAATAGCCAACGTCCCTGAGTTCCGCATCAACTTATACGTCTGATACAAGAAAAACGCACACAAAAGGACGTCCACCAAATCTTTTATCCCGAAATCCATCCACATAGCCAACCCTTATTTCATTGTCAATTGCCTTACAATCTTCACCGCTTCCACCGCCGCGCGCACGTCATGGACGCGCAAAATATCCGCTCCGTTCAGCAACGCAAACGTATGCAACACCGTCGTCCCGTTCAGGCTCTCTTCCGGTGTCGAATCCAACAATTTATATATCATGCTTTTGCGCGAGATACCAACCAGCAAGGGCAAATCAAATTCGGTCAGTTCGCGCAGGTGATGCATCAACTCATAATTCTGCTCCAACGTTTTGCTGAATCCGAATCCGGGATCCAAGATAATGTCATTCACCCCCAGCAGGTGAAGCCGCTGGATCTTCTCGGCAAAATAAAGCATCACGGCCTCCCGCACATCGGCATAATCCGTCTGCTGCTGCATCACGCGCGGCGTCCCCCGCATATGCATCAATATATAAGGCACTTGCAAACGAGAAACCGCATCAAACATCGCCTCATCCAGTTCCCCACCGCTGATGTCATTAATAATCGCCGCCCCATATTCATTTACACTCCGGGTAGCCACATTTGCCCGGAAGGTATCGACCGACACCGGCACCTCCGGATAATGGGCCTGCAACAGACGCAAAGCCAGCGAAAGACGACGCATCTCCTCCTCTTCCGGGACATCGGCCGCCCCCGGACGGGACGAATAGCCCCCCACATCTATCAGGCCGCCCCCTTCAGACAAAATGGTGCAAATACGTGCGTCGATGGCTGCCTCCGTCTCCTTTCGGCTCGCAGCATAAAACGAATCGGGAGTCACATTCAATATTCCCATGACCAACGGCTTGTCAAGCGAAACCAACGTCCCTTTCAGATTGAGTAATTTATGCGACATACAGTTTTTTATTTCCGGCAAATTTAGATATAACTCCTGATTTATCTGTCAGAGAGAAAAGAAAAAGTTCATAGCCGGCCCGGTTCGTTGTCCAACCGCATCCTGTCCAACAGTTCGCACAGGTCATCGGTAGTCAGCCGCTCCAAGCGCAGTTTGTCGCTCAGGTA
>CALUTX010000079.1 GCA_944323815.1 uncultured Parabacteroides sp.
CGTTGCGCAAAGTGCTTGGGGCGGCGTTGGCCGTACTGTTGGTGTTGCTGGTCGCAGCCGTGCTGTATTGGGGCTGGGACGGCGGTTGGCAACGCCTTTCCGACTGGATACGGGCCGTCCTCGCCGTCGACAGAGCCAATCCGGCAGGATAAGGGCTGTTGACAGCGTCGACAAGGCAAATCCTGGCGGATAAGGGGTGTCGACAGCGTCGACAGAGTAAATCCTGACGGATAAGGGCTGTCGACGACGGGAAATGTTTCAAAAAGATAGGAAACCATTAGATAGAATGAAATAGAACATGCAATTGGAAGAGAATAAAATATTTGCCAACCGTTATCGGTTGCTCCGCCTGCTGGGGCGGGGCGGATTCTCCGAAGTCTGGTTGGCGGAAGATGTGATGACCGCGTTGCAAGTGGCGTTGAAGGTCTATGCGCCTGGCGGCGGGATGGACGAACGGGGTGTTCAGTTGTTTTCAACCGAATTTGCGCTGGTGTTCAATCTGAACCACAGCAACCTGCTGAAGCCGACCTATTACGACACGTTTGAGCGGATGCCCTATCTGGTGTTGCCCTATTGCGAACGAGGATCGGCCGCCAATTTGGTGGGGCAGATGCGCGAACCGGAGGCTTGGCTGTTTCTGCGGGATATAGCGAGTGGACTGGAATATCTGCACAGTCAGGAGCCGCCGGTTATCCATCAAGACATCAAACCTGATAATATTCTGATAGACGACTCGGGGCGTTACCTGCTGACGGACTTCGGCATTAGCATCAAGGCACGGAACACGCTGCGCAAAAGTATTCTGAAGACGGAAGCATCAGTCGGTACATTGGCGTACATGGGGCCGGAGCGGTTCAGCAAATATCCTTTGCCCATCAAAGCCAGTGACATTTTTTCATTGGGGGCAACGCTTTATGAACTGCTGACGGGGCTGGTTCCTTTCGGCGAGCATGGCGGATTGCTCTTGCAGCACGGGGCGGAGATTCCGGCGTTGGAAGGCGATTGGTCGGACGAATTGAAACGCCTTGTCGAATGGTGTTTGCAAAAAGAGACGTGGGAACGGCCTTCCGCCACCGAGATTCGTCAGTACTGCGAAGCGCATTTGAATGGAGAGAAACCTCCTGTTGTGCCTTCTCCCTCTCTGCCAGAGCCGGAAGAGAAGACGCCCGAACCGGAAGTGCCCGAATCGGAGTTGAGCCAATCGGAACCGGAACCGGTTGTCCCCGAGCCACCGGAGCCTGTATCGGAACCGGAACCGCCTTTTGATGCGGAAAAGAGCCAAGCACATCCCCGTGTCCCGGCGAAGTGGCTGAAGGGAGGTATTGCTTTACTGGTCGTTGTGGGAATTGTCGTCGGCGTGTGGCGTGGCTGGGAGAAAAAGCAACAGGAAGAGGAGGCACGTGCCAAGGCGATGGAGATAGAGACCCGTTACAAAGAATACCGCCAGTATGTGCATGAAGGGGACAGCCTGACGGTATTGGGAAACAATAGCGGGGGAGATGATTATGAACAGTTTTACCTGAGTGCCGTCGGCCGGTATGATGCTGCCCTGCGTTTGGAGGAGGAATATCGGTCGGATTTCCCGGAAACATGGGATGTCGTTTCGCGGAAAGACACGGTTTTGAAGAAGATAGAGGAGGTGTACACGCTTTTTGTGTCGATGGCAGAAGAGGCGGAACAGATGCAGGATTATGGGATGGCGGAGATTTTCTACCGGCGTGCAGCGGGCGTGAAACCCGGCTCGACCCTTTGGGAGGAGTTTCAGGCACGTCGCGAGGCCGCACAAGATTCAATAAACGAAATAAAGGAATGAAATAAGATGGAAACAGGATTCAGAAAGTGGGGATGGAGATGGGTATGTGCCTTCTCCTTTTTATGTTTGTGCGCGATGCCTGCTGTTTCGCAGGATTGCAACGGGACGTATGAAAAGGGACTGGCCTTATTGAATAAGAAGACGGAAGCCAACGTGAAGGAGGCTATCCGGCAGTTTGAGTCGGCCAAGCGGTGCTACAAAGTAAACCGCGACCAGACAGGTATTCAAAACTGCGACGAACAGATTGCGGCTTGCAACCAGTTGCTGAAGTCTTTTACCCAACGGGCAAGCAAATCGGTCGTGTCGACTGAGCAGACGGTGCTTTTCTCCGCATTGGGCGGAACGCAGATGGTACCGGTGGAGATGAAACGGAACTGGACGTTTTCCGGCAGTCACGATTGGTGTAGTGCCGTGAAGGATGCGGAGGGGCTGAAATTGGTTGCAGACCCGAATCCCTCGACTGTGCGCCGTTCGCAGACGGTGACTGTCCAGTGGAGCGGCCATAAGCAGTTGCTCAAGATCGTCCAGGAGGGGAGTGAAATCCAATTGTCTTTGGGTGAGCGGGACGTTTATTTCACGGCAGACGATGAAGAGCGGACTATTGACGTGCAGTCTAATTATGCTTGGACGGTGCAGGAAGAGAGCATCCCTGAATGGTGTACGGTGCGCGTGGATAGCACGCATCTCTATTTGCTGCCGGCTTATAATGATTCCGGCGAACGGCGGGAAGCCACGATTCGGCTGGCTGCCGAAACAAAAAAAGAGACGCTTCGGGTGGTGCAGGACATGGACGATTTCAAAGTACTGACCGAAACGGGGCAGGATACGGTTTCTTTTTATCGGATGGGCGGCAAGAAAGAAGTTTCGGTTGAATATACTGTCCGGAAAGAGGACCAAGGATGGGAAGTGGAGTCGTATCCCAATTGGTGCGAAGCGGAGAAGGATGGTGGAAACGTACTGCGCTTGAATTGCAGCCGTAACAAGACGAAGGCCGTCCGCTCCGGAGTCATCCGCCTGAAAAGGGGCCGCCGCCTGATTTCGTTGGTCGTGACGCAAAGCCACAAAGGGGAAACGCTCAAACAGGCCTTGTTTGGGAAATGATTTTACATCCTGCCTAAATAGCATTTACCTCCGGGTAGGTAGAATTTGGGCTTGCATATAGAAAAAACAGGAGAGAGAAACGAAGAGGGATGCAGATTTTCGGCCTGATCAAATAATGAAACGAATAGGATAAACAAACATCGGTAAACCCTTCTTGTTTCTCTCTCCTTTTTATGTTATTCTTCACTTCCGCCGCCTAATGCTTGATAGAGGTTGACGACACTTTGAATTTCCGTGAAACGGTTGGCTACTTGTGACAGTTCGGCACTGAGCAGCGTCTGGCGTGCAGTCAAAACCTCCAAGTAGGTATTGGTGCCGTACTCCATCAGTAGGGAGGTGCTTCGTAACGCTTTGTGTAGCGATTCGATTTGTTTTTCATAAAGCGAAGCCTTGTCGCGGGCGGTCTGATAGGCGGTGAGGGCATTGTTCACCTCCGTACCGGCGTTCAGTAGGGTTTGTTCGAAGCTGAGCCGCGCCTCTTCCTGTTGTGCTTTGGCGATTTTCAGTTGGGCGATGTTCTGCCCCCGGTTGAACAGCGGTTGCGTCAGCGAACCGATGGCGGAGGCAAGGAATTTGCCTGGATTGACAATCATCGTCCCGGCTTCGTTGGTCCAGCCCGCACTACCGCTTAGTGTGATGGAGGGGTAGAAGTTGGAACGAGCTTGGTTGGTGGCATAGAAGGCTGCTTCCAATCCATGCTCTGCCGAACGGACGTCGGGGCGGTTGGCAAGCAGTTGAAGCGGGATGCCGACCGCGAAATCATCCGGCAACTGCTGCTCCGAGAGTTTGCCGCGTTTATAATGCTTCGGCGTTTCGGCAAGTAAGAGGGAGAGGCTGTTTTCCGTCTGGTTGATTTGCTCTTTCAGGTCGAGGACGGAGGTCTCTACGCTGTAATAGGTCGCTTCCATTTGCGACACGCCCGATTCGTCATATCGTCCGGCATTCATCAACGCGCGTGCCGAAGCGACGGTCTCTTTCCATGCCGTGGCGGTTTGCTCTGAAAGGGCGAGCTGTTCGTCTAACATCAATAGTGTATAGTAGGTATTGGCGATGCTGGCGATGAGCTGCGTGCGGACGGCCTGTTTGTAGTCCCGGCTTTGGGCATAAAGCGCCTGTGCCTGTTTCTTGGCGTTGCGCATCCGTCCGAAAATGTCTAATTCCCAACTGGCGGTGACGGGCACTTGATATGTCCATGTCGCTTTCTGTCCGTCGAAGCTGCTTACACTTCCCTGCGGGGAAAGTGCAAAAGCCGGAAGGAAAGCCAATTTAGCCGAAAGCAAAGTGGCTTCTGCTTCTTGGATGCGAAGCTGGGCGGCTTGGTAATCGGTGTTGTTCGCCAATCCCAGTTCGATGAGTTGTTGCAAATAGGGGTCGGTGAAGACTTCGCGCCAGTCGGTTTGTCCGAAGTTGGTCGTGTCGTCGGCCAGCGTTACCTGTTCACCATAAAGGTTTTCGGGGACTGTCTCCACCGGCGTATAGCGATTGTAGATGCCACAACTGCTCATGAGGGCAGTTGCAGCGATATATAAACAAATCTTCTTTTTCATTGCGTTTCTTCGTTTAATGGTTTTCTTTGTTGAGCGCATTCCGTTCGGCGTCGTTTCGCGCCGTTTCTACTTGGATTTGTAAATCGGCCTCTATGTGCATCGGTTTGCGCAACTTCTCTTGCAGGTATTCAAAAATGATATAGAATACGGGCGTGACGAAAAGCAGGGCGATGGTTCCGACCAGCATACCGCCGATGACACCTGTCGCCAGCGAACCGTTGCCGTTGGCTCCGGCGCCGGAAGAGAACATCAACGGTAACATTCCGAAGACCATACAGAGTACGGTCATCAGGATAGGACGCAGACGGGCTTGTGCCGCCGTATAAGCGGAAACCACGATGCCCATACCTCTTCGGCGACGTTCGACGGCGTATTCGGTAATCAAAATGGCGGTTTTAGCCAGCAAGCCAATCAGCATAATCATACCGGTCTGTAAATAGATGTTGTTTTCCAGTCCGAAGAATTTGGCAAAGAGGAACGAACCTAATAGCCCGAACGGAACAGAGAAGATGACGGCGAGCGGTATCAAGAAACTTTCATAGAGACAGACCATGATGAGGAAGATGATGACGACGCAAATTGTATAGACGGCAGCCGTCTTGGCACCTCCGCTTTGTGCCTCCTCGCGTGCCATGCCTCCGTATTCGTAGCCGTAGCCGCTTGGTAACATCTGGGCTGCCACTTCTTTGATGGCCTGTTGTGCCTGACCGGAAGAATAACCTTCGGCGGTGTTCACGTTGACTGTAATGGAGCTGTACAGATTAAAGCGGTTGGCCACTTCGGCTCCCATCGTGTTTTTTAAGGTGACGAACTGGCTGACGGGCGCCATCTCCGTGCCGTTACGCACGAACATATTGTCGAGCGCATGTTGGTTCAGGCGGTATTCGGGAGAGGCTTGCAGCATGACGCGGTACACCTTGCCGAACTGGTTGTAGTTGGAGACGTACGAGCCTCCGCAGTAGGTGCCGAGCGCGTCTAACACGTCTGTCACCGCTATGCCGGCGCGTTTACATTTGGCAGCGTCGATATCGACGGCGATTTGCGGGTAGTCCATCGAGTAGGTGGTGTAGGCCATCGCCACTTCCGGGCGTTGGTTGAGGGCACCGATAAATTGCATCACGGCGTTATAAAACGTAGCCATATCACCTCCTGTCTTGTCTTGCATATTCAATTCGATGGAATTACCTGTTCCGTATCCCGGAATCATGGCAGGTTGGAAGCAGAAAATATTGGCTTCTTTTATTTCGCTGAACTGGGCGTTCAACCGTGTCATGACTGCCTCGGCTGTATGATCTTTCCCTTTGCGTTCGTCCCAAGGTTTAAGTTTGATGATAATCGTGCCATACGAAGTTCCTTGCCCCGCTATTAACCCGTAACCGGAAACCGTACTGTAATGAGCTACTTCCGGTGTTTCTTTCAAGATGTTTTTCACTTGCTCCATTACCTGATTGGTTTCTGCCAGTGTGCTTCCCGGCGAAGTCCCTACGTTTGCCATGATGCTCCCCAAATCTTCTTGCGGAACCAAACCGGTTTTGGTTGTATTCATCAAAATGACCAATCCGACGATGGCAGCTCCCAATGAAGTCCATACCATCCAGCGGTGGCGGATGGCATACATCACACCGTTTTTGTATTTACTTAGAATGGCATTGTATGAAGCGTTGTAGGCCGCCCGAATCCGCCCGTTGAAACTCGTCGGGCTTTTCTCTCCGTCGGAAGGCTTCATCATGATAGCGCATAAAGCCGGGCAAAGCGTCATGGCTGAAATCAAGGAGATACCGACGGCTGTTGCCATAGTAATCCCGAATTGCGTATAGAACACACCCGACGTACCTCCCATGAACGTCACCGGAATGAATACCGCCATAAAGACGATGGAGCAGGTGATTACAGCCATTGTCACGTCTCGCATACCGTCTTTGGTGGCAAGGTAGGGCGATTGGTAACCTACGTCGAATTTCGCTTGAACGGCTTCTACCACGATGATGGCGTCGTCCACCACGATACCGATGGCAAGCACGAGGGCGAACAGCGTCAGGATATTGATGCTGAATCCGGCAGCTATCAGGCAGGCGAATGTCCCGATAATCGAAACAATGATGGAGAGAGAGGGTATCAACGTGCTCTTGAAATCTTGCAAGAAGAAATATACGACAAGAATAACGAGGATGATGGCAATGACCAATGTCTCTACCACGTTGTGGATGGAGGCAAAGAGGAAGTCATTCGTGCTCATCATCTGTACGAACTCCAATCCGGCGGGAAGGTTTTTCGACATGTCCTCTATTTTGGCAGTGATGGCGGCGTTGACCTCCGTCGCGTTACTGCCGGCAACTTGGAAAATGAGGAAGGTTACGCCCGGTTTACTGTCCACTTCGCCGTGATAGGCGTATGATTCGCGTCCCAATTCTACCTTCGCGATGTCTTTTAGCCGGAGGACGGAACCGTCTTCGTTTGAACGCACCACGATGTTGTTGAATTCGGTCATGTCTTTCAGCCGTCCGTGATATTTCATCGAATATTGGAACACGTTGTCCGAATTTTCGCCTAACGAGCCGGTGGGCGCTTCCAAGTTCTGTTCATTTAACACAGCCGTTACGTCGGAGGGTTGGAGCCCGTATTGTGCCATTTGTTCCGGGTTTAACCAGATACGCATACTATATGTATCCCCTAATTCCACTACGTCTCCGACTCCTTGTATACGTTTGATTTCGGGAATGATGTTAATATCCAGATAATTCGCGATGAACGACTCGTCATAATGCCCGTCCGGACTTGTCAGTGCGTTGATTTGCAGGAAGCTGTTTTGCCGTTTGAGGGTCGTGACGCCGATTTGGGTCACTTCGGCAGGGAGCAAGCCTTGTGCCATAGAGACGCGGTTTTGCACATTTACTGCTGCCATGTCGGGATCGGTCCCTTGATTGAAATAGATTGTGATGGTTGCCGAGCCGGAGTTGGTTGCCGTGGAGCTGATGTACATCATGTTTTCTACCCCGTTGATGCTCTCTTCCAAGGGCATGATGACACTGTTCATCACCGCATCGGCATCGGCTCCGGTATAGGTGGCGGATACCTGTACGGTAGGTGGCGCGATGTCTGGATACTGTTCTACCGGCAGATTGAGAAGCGAGATCGTTCCTATCAGTAAGATAAGGATGGAGATGGCAAATGCTGCCATCGGTCTTTTGATGAATATATTTCCTTTCATACGGATTCCTCCTCTTTTATTTAACCTGTATGCCCTCGCGTATCAGACCTGCGCCTTTCGATACGATTTCATCTCCTACCGCAAGTCCGTTCAATACGATGTATTCTTGCCCGTCATCCGTATCGGCTACTTCGACGAGGGTGGAGACTGCTTTGCCGTCAACTACCTTGTAAACAATGATTTTGTCCTGCTGCTTGACGGTCGCTTCTTGCGGGATGAGGATGCAGTTTGGATACGTGTTCGGTATAAGCACGTTACCCGAAGCACCGCTATGCAGCAGGCGGGATTGGTTGGGGAAGACGGCTCGTACGCTTACAGTTCCGGTCTGCCGGTCAATTACGCCGCTGATAGTCTCGATACGCCCTTTTTCTTCATAGAGCGAATGGTCGTTCAGTTGTAATTGGATGTCGGGCATTTGCTTCAATGCTTCGTCCAAACTCCCATATTGGCGAACGAGGGAAAGGAGTTGATTTTCCGTCATGGAGAAGTAGACGTACATCGACGAGTTGTCGGAAACGGTAGTCAGCGGTTGCGTCATGCTGGGGCTGACCAGTGTCCCAACTCGGAAAGGCAGTGTCCCCACTACGCCGTCGCTCGGGCTTTTTACCACTGTATACGACAGGTCGTTCCGGGCGTTTACCTCTTGGGCCTCTGCTTGTGCCAAGCCCGCTTCGGCCGTGAGGTAACTGTTTTCAGCGGTTTTCAATGTGTAGTCGGAAATGACCTTTTGCGCGAAAAGTTCCTTGTTGCTGTCGTATGTCAGTTTGGCTGTCGCGAGGGCTGCCTTTGCCGATTTGACGTTGGCAACGGCTGTGTTCAACGCCGCTTTGTAGGGAACTTGGTCGATGATGAAGAGAGTCTGTCCTTTACGTACCTTTTCGCCTTCCGAGACGCATAGCTCCTGGATGGTACCGGAGACTTGCGGATAAATGTCGATGTCTTGCCGGCCGCGAATCGTTGCGGAGTAAGCTGTCGTCAGTTCCTTATCGGTCGTGGAGACCGTCATTGTCGAATAATTACCTTGCGGTTGTGTCTTTTGTGCTTGCTTGCAAGCGGACATCAATACGACACAGCCAAGAAATCCTATCCACTGTATCCATCTGTTGTTTTTACTCATTGTTATCATATTCATTATTTGATGTAATAAAATTTGCTGCAAATGTAGAGGGATTTGCAGGCATGAAAGTTTTCTTTTCGTAAAGGGTATTTTTCAAAATCGGAATTAAGGTTTACCTTTGTGTGGTAAAATGAATTATATGGATATATTTTGTTTGGCGCCAGAAGAGCCTTTCCATGTTGCTCGGGAAGTGCAGTTACAATTTCCATTGTTTCAACTTCGGAAGTTGGATAATTTCTGCATCATTTTTGTCATTAAGGGAACAGCTTGTATAGAAGTGGATTTCCGACGTTTTGAGATTGAAGAGAAAAATCTGTTGATATTATGTGGGAATATGTTTTTCCAATGTTTGGAAATCAGTAAGGATTTTACAGCGTCTTACATTACATTCGTCCCTGCCATTTGGTTGGAAATAACAGTCTCGTTTGAACCATCATTTTTTGCTTTTTTGAAGGAATATCCCCATTCTCCAACTTTGCCGGGTGTACAGAAACTCCATCATATGCTTTGTGCATCCGAATATATCTACCGGGAAAAAGAAAATAGCTTCCGGCTAAAGATTTTTAAGAATTTCCTTCAGAATTTCCTGTTGGAGATTTATGACAAAGCGAAGGTACGCATATTGAATCGGAATACCAGTAATACGAACAGGCAAGAAGAACTTTTCGAAAAGTTTATTATGTTGCTATTAAAAAACAGCAGTACCCGGCGCGAGGTTCAGTTTTATGCCGATGAGTTGTGCATCACGACTCGTTATCTTTCGACAGTTGTGCAGCGTATGACCGGGGTAACGCCAAAGGATATCATCGACACGCGTTGTATTCAAGAAATCAAGATGCTTTTATGTACGACCAACGACAGCATTCAGGAAATCGCTTTCCGGCTGAATTTCCCTGACCAATCTTTTTTTGCCCGTTATTTCAAGCGAAATACCGGAATGTCGCCAGTGGAGTACAGAAAGAGCAGGGGGATTTCCGTCATCTGATTACAACGTCAAGAACCGTTCTTGCAATTTTTTCAGGTACATTTTGGATACCTGCAAGTCGTGTATGTGGTCGAACGGTGGGTAGAAGACACATTTTTTGTCTTTAATCATGATCAGGTAATTGATGTTGATGATGTAAGATTGATGAATTTGTATGAACGATTGGGAGCTTTCAATAATTTGGTCAGAGGTGATGTTTTTACGCAGTGCGACCGGCGTAGTCGTATGATTCAGGTAAGCCTCCCATTGTTTCCGGGTGGAATTGTATTTGAAGAAACCGATGTTTTCCGGGCGTAAGAATTGCAGGTCGTTTGTCGGTGACGGAATGATGAAAATTTGTTCGAGCGGAGAAAGGCTTCGCATCTGGATGTGGAAAGGGATGTTTTGCATCTGCTGTTCCTCTATTTTTTCCACAAAGCGCTTCATCATGTTCGCCAGTTCGTTTTTGTCGATAGGTTTTAGCAGGTAGTCGAATGCAGACCCCCGGATGGCATCGAGCATGTATTTGTTATAAGCCGTATAGAATACGATTTGCATGTTCCACGTAATGTCGTTTCGAATCAGGTGTAACAATTCAGAGCCTTGCATATCCGGGAGCTCCACATCTAAAAATACCAAATCCGGCATGGTTTTGAAAATGATTTTTCTGCCGTTGATGGCGTTTTTGGCAATTCCCTCTATGCTGAAATGCGGATAGCTTTTCAGTTCAAAAACTAAGTTGTCTACTGCCAGTTCATCATCGTCGATGATTACGATTTTGTATTTGCTTTTCATTGAAATCACTCCCACTTTTCTTACAAATGTAATAGTTGTCTGACATTGTTCCACGAAACTATTTCTTCAAATTGTGGAGATTCGTCTGTTTTATCGCACTATCAGGCTTTAAATAGTGGTTAAACGGATTACTTTCCTTCCGGCAAAGTGAAGGAATAATGGTCCGGAATCGTAAATTTTACTTGACAACCGGGATATTCGTCCGTCCCCAATTCACTTTTTTGGATTTGGAATGTGATGGGGACCGTGTTTTGCGCGTTCAGGAGCAGGATGGTTTGGTTTAGGACTTTCAAGCCCGTTCCTGTACTTTGCTGGTCGACGGCTTCGTCCTGCACATGGAATCCTTTTCCGTTGTCTTCGATGCGGATTTCGATGGCTGCCGGCGTTTTGCGGATTTCGATGGCGAGTTGTTTTTCGCCCTCTTTTTGCCGGAGTCCGTGTTTGATAGCGTTCTCAACGGGGATTTGAATCAGCATGGCGGGTAGCCAGACTTTGTCCGGAGCTATTTGCGGGTCGATTTGGATATGGACATGAAGGGATGAACCGAAGCGGTTTTGCTCGATTTCCAAATAGGTTTGTACGAAGTCGATTTCTTCTTTGAGCGTGATGCATGCTACCGTCAAGTTAGAAGTGCAACATCTCCACCGTCCTCCACCGTCCTTGGAGCGTAGCGGAAAGGGCGGTGGA
>CALUTX010000080.1 GCA_944323815.1 uncultured Parabacteroides sp.
AACCTGCATGAAAAGATTCAAAACAATGGAAATCAGACGGCTGTTACCGCCGGCCACTGACCAGACGTCGCGAAAACCGTCCTGCCGGTCGACCCACCCGTTATACACCGTCATTTTCACATCCAGCATATCCGCCAGCATCCGTAGTAACGACAAAACCTCTTTCTCGCAACGATGGTGAATCAAGGTGTCCATGTAGTCGGATTTGTCGTTGAAGTAATAACGCAGTTCGAGCTTATTGTCAAACGTCATCATACGCATTCAGCATTAAAGGTTCAACCCGCACTCACGCCGTTTTCGGCTTCCGATCAAAAAATGGATTCTTGGAAGAGGCGCTCACCGGAATCGCCATCACGCAGCTGCAATCGCCCAACATCCCGAGCTGCTGCGCGGCAAGTCCTGCACTGAACATGACGCGTGTATCCAGCCGAAGATCGGCCGCCGTCGCGCAGGCCGATCCGACCGCAATGCCGACATCGACCGTATTCAGCGCGCAAGGCACAGCCAACGGTTTCCTCTCGCATGTCGGGAAGCCGCAATGCCCGCAATTCAATCCTTGTACCTGCTGGCGCGTCCCGATGATAAGCAGCGCTTCCGCTTGCAAAATATTCTCGGCATCGCGCAAAAAGAATTTCAAACCGGTCTCCTCTGAAATGGAAACCATTTTTTCAGACAGACGGTTGATGTCTTCGTCCGTAACCATTGCCACTTCTATGATGTCTATTCCTTTCCCTTTCGGAGCCGTGCGAGCCGCCGTCATCATTTGGCGAACAGCCTGTAACACATGCGCATGGCGTATTTCTCTTTCGTTCTGTATCATTTTCGTATGGATTTAACACGAACAAAGGTAGCATTTTTATGCGCTAAACGCCATACGTTTCTCCACTTTTCTCATTCGACAAGGCAGATTCATCAAAAGCAACCGCCATAAAAAGAAAAAGGCCATCTTCACAGACAGCCAATCTTCATTGTTAACCTTAAATCTAATACCATGAAAAACACGATGCAAATATAAAGACTTTATGTTATACAGCACAAACTTTCGACTAAAAATCTCACACATTTAACTCTATTTAATACAATAACCCATACTATATAGTTTTAAAAACAGCTTCACAAGCCTCTTCTTTTCAGGGTTTCCCGCTTTTCTTCCTTGTTAAAAAACATTACATGGAAGGAAAAACGCTGCAAGCTTCATGCAAATCAAACTGCACAGAAAGAAATGCGTCCCGATAAATACACCCGAAAAAGAAAATTCATTTAAATTTCAGATTATCAAAATAAATGCTATCTTTGCGAGAAAGATAGGAGTCAATGGTGAAGAAGCCAAAGCGTTGGACATACAGCCTTGACGTCAAAAAAAGGCTTTTTGTGAAAATATTGCCTCAATCCTGAAAACATCCCTAAGCTTTTGCATGGTACTCTGAGGTAATGTTCAACAAAATGTCCACGTTTTTTCATTTTTATATAAGGGAGGCGTGGGCTGTTGTACATTATCAGTAGTACGAGGTATGGGGATACCTTCAGGATTGGTAAAAGGGCAACAGCTACACGCCTTTTTTAGTGGCGTACCTTAACATTTATATAACATACGCTATAGAGTACCATAATATGAATGGAACGTTCCCTATTCTTTTATTCCAAAAGAACATTCATATTTAATAAAGCCACTCCCGTCCGCGAGGATCTGAGTGGCTTTTCGGTGTCCTAACAATAAAATAAGAATTACATGATAGTTTTGAGACAAGACAGAGCGTTCGAGAATAGACATAAAAAAAGGCTATCTTCACAGACAGCCAATCTTTGTTGTTAACCTTAAATCTAATACCATGAAAAACACGTTGCAAATATAAAGACTTTATGCTATTCCGCATAATCTCAAGCCATAAAAATGCAATCGTTTAACCATGTTTAACTTATAAGGCGTTCATTTCCTCTTTATTCTTACTTTTTGAAACGTTCTTTCAATTTTGCGAGCATGTCTTGCGTCATCGAATCCAAATCATATTCCGGTTTCCAGCCCCATTCTTCGCGTGCACAAGTGTCGTCCAACGTATTGGGCCATGATTCGGCAATTGCCTGACGCAACGGGGCTACATCATATTCCATTTGGAAATCGAGGACATATTTCTTGATGTTGTTGCAAATAATCTCCGGATCAAAGCTCATGGAAGCGATGTTGAACGAATTACGATGCACGAACTTCGTCGCGTCGGCCTCCATAATCTCGATGGCAGCACGCAAAGCGTCCGGCATATACATCATATCCATAAACGTACCAGCTTTAATCGGGCAAACAAACTTTTCGCCTTTCGCAGCCGAATAATAAATGTCGACGGCATAGTCTGTCGTTCCACCTCCCGGAGGCGTCACATAAGAAATCAATCCCGGGAAACGCACCGAACGGGTATCGACACCGAAACGGATGAAATAATAATCGCTCAGCAATTCGCCGGAAACCTTCGTCACGCCGTACATGGTACGCGGATTCCGAATCGTATCCTGCGGCGTCTTGTCTTTCGGCGTATTATTACCGAACACACCGATCGAACTTGGCGTAAACACGGCGCAATGCATCTCGCGTGCCACTTCCAGCACGTTGAACAGGCCGCCCATACCTATTTTCCATGCCAACTGCGGTTTCGCTTCAGCAACGGCAGACAACAGGGCTGCCAGATTATAAATCGTATCAATGTTGTACTTCGATACGGTTTCAGCAATTTGTTGTTCATTTGTAATATCGACAATCGCAGAAGGTCCCGACTCCAACAACGCTCCTTTAGGCTCTGCACCCGGTATATAACCTGCTACAATATTGCCATTGTAAAGTCCTCTCAATTTCATGGTCAACTCAGATCCTATCTGACCCGTTGAACCTATTACCAATACATTTTTCATTGCGTTTAATGCTATTTTTATAAGTTTTCCGAGACAAAGGTAGGGAGAATAAAAACTCCCTGTATGAAATTCCTGTATTTTTTTGCTTCCTATGTGCAAAAAAAATGTGACCTTTGCCTATCTGAATACAAACACTAACAAAAACAAGAGTATGTACGGTAAACTAAAAGATTTCCTGACAAAGGAATTAGCAGACATTCAAAATGCCGGACTGTATAAAAACGAGCGCATCATCACAACGCCTCAAAGAGCCGACATCCAGGTAAAAAACGCAGGAACAGACGTTTTAAACTTCTGCGCAAATAACTATTTAGGTTTGGCTGACAATGCCCGCCTGATTCAAGCAGCCAAAGAGGCAATGGACACACACGGGTACGGTATGTCGTCCGTCCGTTTCATCTGCGGAACACAAGATTTGCACAAACAACTGGAAGCTGCCATTTCCGACTATTTCAAGACGGAAGACACCATTCTGTATGCCGCCTGCTTCGATGCCAACGGCGGATTGTTCGAACCTTTGTTTACAGACGAAGACGCGATTATCTCCGACGCTTTGAACCATGCGTCCATCATCGACGGCGTACGTTTGTGTAAAGCAAAACGCTATCGGTATGCCAATGCCGATATGGCAGACCTCGAACGTTGTTTGCAAGAGGCACAGGCTCAACGTTTCCGCATCATCGCCACCGATGGTGTCTTCTCCATGGACGGAAACGTCGCTCCGTTGGATAAAATTTGCGACTTGGCTGAAAAATACGACGCGTTGGTCATGGTCGACGAGTCACACTCAGCCGGCGTTGTCGGCGCAACCGGACACGGCGTGGCAGAACAGTTCAACTGCTATGGCCGAATCGACATCTTCACCGGTACGCTCGGAAAAGCTTTCGGTGGTGCGATGGGTGGATTTACAACCGGACGGAAAGAGATCATCGACATGTTGCGCCAGCGTTCACGTCCTTACCTGTTCTCCAACTCCGTTGCTCCCGCCATTGTCGGCGCCAGCTTGGAGATGTTCAAGATGCTGAAGGAAAGCGACGCGCTCCACACCAAACTCATGGAGAATGTCAACTACTTCCGCGACAAGATGCTCGCTGCCGGCTTCGACATTAAACCGACTCAGTCGGCTATCTGCGCCGTCATGCTGTACGACGCCAAATTGTCGCAAGACTTTGCAGCCAAGATGCAAGAAGAAGGCATTTACGTTACAGGTTTCTACTATCCGGTTGTCCCGAAAGGACAGGCACGCATCCGCGTCCAACTCTCTGCCGGACACGAAAAGGAACATCTGGACAAAGCCATCGCCGCCTTCATCAAGGTCGGAAAAGAGCTGAACGTGATTAAGTAAAAACAATCCACTAAAAAAGGCTATGCTTAAACACTTATTGTTTGGGCATAGCCTTTTTTCTTAATTCGATCTCATGCAACTCAGTAACTACCATAGTCATTGCCTTTTTTGCGACGGACGCAGCACGCCGGAGAACTTCATCCGCTTTGCTATCGCGCACAAGTTCCGGGCATACGGTTTTTCTTCCCATTCGCCGCTTCCGTTTGAAACCAACTGGAACATGTCGAAAGACGACATGCCGGAATACTTGGCAGAAATCGAAAGGCTAAAACATAAATACAAGGAGCAGCTGGAAATTTATGTCGGACTGGAAATAGACTTCTTGGACCAGACTTACAACGCTTCCATCCCCTATTTCCGTCAGCTGCCGCTCGATTACCGCATCGGTTCGGTGCATTTCCTGCCCATTGCCCAGCCGCTCGCCGAGCGGAACATGGTCTGTATCGACGGGGCATTCGATGAATTCCAGCATTCCGTCAACCTACACTACGGCGGTGAGATTCGCAAACTGGTTTCCCACTATTTTACCTCCATTCAGCAAATGATCGAAGCCGGCGGCATCGACATCGTCGGGCATATCGACAAAATCTATATGAATGGGCAAAAATGCAAGGACTTTGACCTAAACGCAGACTGGTATCGGACTCCCTTTGAGGACTGCCTGCATTTGATTGCCGAAAAAGGGCTTATGGTCGAGATTAATACCAAGAATCTGCAAAAGAAACGGGAGTTTTACCCCCACATAAGCTATTTGCATCGTCTTTTGGAATTACAGATTCCCATCTTGGTCAATTCCGACTGTCATTATCCCGATTTGGTGAACGACGGACGCGAGGAAACGTTTCAAATCCTCTGCGAACTCGGCTTCCGCTCCACTTGCGAATTGATCGACGGCACGTGGCAAGCCGTTCCCCTCTGATGCACTTTGTAATACAATTGTAACACCTATTTCATGCGAGCGAAACAATAAAAAACGACCTTTGCGAGCAAATCAAACACGATAACAAACCAAGAAACAAACTTACAGGCATGGATATACCGAAAATTCTGGTCGTAGACGACGAAGAAGACCTCTGCGAGATTCTCAAATTCAATTTAGAGACGGAAGGGTACGAAGTAGACACCGCTTTCAGTGCCGAAGAGGCTTTGAAGCGCGACATCTCCTCTTATCAACTCCTGCTTCTGGACGTCATGATGGGCGAAATGTCCGGTTTCAAAATGGCAAGCCTTTTGCGGAAGAACGAAAAGACGGCCGGCATCCCGATCATCTTCCTCACGGCCAAAGATACTGAAAACGACATGCTGACAGGCTTCAGCCTCGGCGCCGACGACTATATTTCGAAGCCGTTTTCCATCCGGCAGGTCATCGCTCGCGTAAAAGCCGTCTTGCGACGCACCTCCAACAGGGAAAAACAGCCCGATGGCGACCTACTGACCTACGAAACGCTCTCCCTCGACATAAAACGCATCAAGGCAACCGTCGACGGGAAGCCTGTTCCGCTCACAAAAAAAGAATTTGAGATTCTCCGCCTCCTGTTGGAGAACAAAGGGAATGTTTTTTCACGCGAAGAGATTCTTTCGCGCGTCTGGAAAGATGAAGTTTACGTTTTAGACCGCACGATAGACGTAAACATCACCCGTTTGCGCAAAAAAATCGACCCATACGGCAAAAACATCGTCACCCGGCTGGGTTTCGGCTACTGTTTCGAAGGATAGAAAAAGAGAAAAAGCAATGGTTACCATCGACTCGGCGACAAAAAACCGCATTCCCTTCCATCAACGGCTCTTCTGGTCGATTTTCGCCATGTTTTTAGGCTTTACGGTCTGCTTCCTCCTCTTTCAATATCAGCGGGAAAGGGAGTTCAACCAAGAGAAAGTGAACAGCATCTTGGGAAACTACAACTACCAGCTCTTCCGGAGGACTACCAAGGCGACAAACCTGGAAGAAGCCGTCAACCGCTTCATCAACGAGATTCCACAAAAGGATTTGCGGGTCACGATTATCGATCCCGAAGGCGATGTCCTGTTTGACAACAGCGATGTCGATGAATTGAACAACCACAACGACCGTATAGAGGTCCGCAAAGCGCGTCTCGAAAACGAAGGCTACGCCATCCGCCAATCCGCATCGACCGGCAAACGTTATTTCTATGTCGCGACCAACATAGGCGGTTATATCTACCGTTCAGCCCTTCCTTGGGCCCCTTACACGCAGCGTGTGATGACGATAAACAAAGACTTTATCTACTTCATGGCTGTCATGACGTTGATTTTCTTCTTCGTCCTCTCCCGCTTCACCTTCAGCATCGGGCGAACCATCTCCAAGCTGCGTGATTTTGCCTTGAACGTCGAGAAAGACCGTATCCCGCCCGAAAGCGAGTATGTTTTCCCGAACGATGAGCTGGGCGACATCTCCCAAAACATTGTTTCGCTCTATCATCGCCAGCAAAAGGCCAAAAACGAGCTTTCAATGGAACGCGAAAAGCTCATCAAGCACTTCCAATATGCCAAAGAAGGCTTTGCCATGTTCACCTCGGAGGGCCGCGAGCTTCTTTCAAACATTCTTTTCGTGCAATTTACCAATGTCATATCAGATACACAGATACGACAGTCGGAAGACGTCATCGACATCCCCGAATTAGAATCGATTCGCGATTTCCTGAGCCGCAACATCCCCAATCCCAACCGGAAACGCAAAGTCTTGCGCGAATCCGTCACGATTGACAAAAACGGGAAGATATTCCTCATCGAGTGCATCCTCTTTCTCGATAATAGCTACGAACTGTCTATCAACGACATCTCTGAGCAAGAAGAAAAAAGCCGCATCAAGCGCCAGCTGACGCAAAACGTCGCGCACGAGCTGAAAACGCCCGTCAGCAGCATTCAAGGCTACTTGGAAACCATCATCGAGAACCCCTCCTTGCCCGAAGAAAAACGAAAATTCTTCCTCGAGCGCTGCTATTCGCAGAGCACACGTTTGACCGGGCTTGTACGCGACATTTCAGTGCTGAACCGACTCGACGAAGCCTCTGAAATGTTTGAGCTATCCGAAATCAACATCCCCAAACTGGTCAGCGAAATCGAGAAAGAGTGTTCGAAAGAAATCGAAGAACGCCACATCACGACGGAAGTCCTCTTGCCCGGAAATCCGACGATACATGGCAACCACTCGCTCCTTTACTCCATTTTCCGCAACCTTTACGACAACGCAATCGCCTATGCCGGCGAAGGAATCCACATTACGGTGAGTTGCTACAAGGAAGACCCGAAATTTTACTACTTCAGCTTCTCCGACAACGGGATTGGCGTATCGGAAGAGCATGTCAACCGCATCTTCGAACGTTTTTACCGCGTCGATAAAGGTCGCAGCCGCAAAATGGGCGGCACCGGACTCGGTCTTTCCATCGTCAAGAACGCCGTAAACTTCCATAAAGGACAAATATCCTGCAAAAGCGGCCTCGGCAAGGGAATGACCTTCTTCTTTACGCTGAAAAAGAGTGTCTGAAATCCGATAAAAATCGTGCAAAACGCTTTTCAGACCTCTTAAATCCTAATTAAAAGGATTGTTTTGATGTAAATTATCCCTATATTTGGGGACATCAAAAAGAATCAAGTAAAACGTAATACAATGAAGACTTTTTATCTATTTTATACCGTTTTCTTCCTCGCGTTAACAGCCTGTGCGACATCGCAAAAAGAGGAACCGACCACCGTTTTGGCACATCAAACGGTGGAAATCAAGAATGACTATCTTGGATGGGTCGGTCAACTTTTAGTCATGGGCGACCGCCTCTATGGAAACGAACATCAGATGGATACCTGTTTCTTTTATGTCGATTTGACGAAAAACGAACTGCATCGCTTCGGCGCGAAAGGACAGGGTGCGAATGAATATTTGTATCCGGGGGTTTTGCAGTATTTGGGAGAAAATCAATTGGGAATATACGATATTAGGGCACGCAAATACAGTGAAATCAATTTGAAAGAGGGGGTAAATCCTACTAATCGTTCATCTCAATTAGGTGAAAGAATTTCTTTCTACCTCAAAAAGCTTCCAAACAATCTTTATTTAGGGATTGGCCCCTATGAAGAGGGAATGTTTACTCTTTTTGATACAACCGGGACTTCCATAAAGTCGTTTTACGAATATCCTTACCGAGACTCGGACGAAAAATCTATTGACAATCAATTTCGGGCGATGGCTTATCAAGGTGTATGGATTTCAAATCTTTCGCAAGACAAGTTCCTGTTCGCCGATGATCATGGTGACATCCTTCATTTCTATCAATGGGAGGATGGTGACTTGAAAATAATCCGTAAGATAGAAAACAGCTATCCGAAATATACGCCTGATAAAAAAAGTGGCGGTCTAAGTGCCATTATGTCCAAAGAAAATCTTTTTACCTATATTTCCGCCTACGCGACAGACCAATTTATATATGTATTATATTCGGGTGAACGTGTGAAAGACTGTTTTGACCAACAAAAAAATCCCGATGGCGACCAACTCTTCGTTTACAACTGGAAAGGAGAAAAAGTGAAAGCCATAAAGCTCGATATTCGCTGTACGATGATTGCCGTTTCTCCCGACGATGAGATTCTCTATGCAATTTCCAACAATCCCGACCCGGAGCTGGAACGTTTCGATTTGAGAGGGATTCTTTGACACGGACTATTTAATTTTAATGTTTAATTTCAATCTACTTATATCATGCAATCGATTCAAACAAAAGAAAAAGCAGACGTTTATGCCCCGAAGCGAATTTTCAATCCGTTAATCAACCTTTGTGCCCTCTTGATGCTCTTTTCCGCCTGTGCAAAAGAGGAAACGGTGGAGAAGCACTACGATGCACGAAGCAATATAATCAATGTGAAGTCCTTAATGCACGAAATCAAAATTGAAGAACCACCTATTTCCATGTGGGGATCCCCTGTCATCGTGAATGACTACTTGGTCGTGGGCGATTCGAAGTCTTACGACAGTTTGGTTCATATTTTCGATAGAAAGACATTCAAATACTTGACGAGTGCAGGCACTTTTGGGCAAGGGCCGGGCGAATTATCCAATATGGGAGAAACGATAGCGGTCGAAGCACGCAATTCCGTTTATGTAGTCGATCATGGGAGCCAAAATATCTATGAATTTCAAATTGATAGCATGTTGCAGAACTCCCATTACCTCCCTTCCAGCAGAGGAAAAATAAACGGGATGCAATTTCCAATCTTTACACATTATGTAAACGATACGCTTTCCTACGCGCTGATTGCTGACGTTTTGAATTTTAATGATTATCACCCCCGAACAGCGCGTTACAACCTGTTAACAGGCAAAATGGAGTTCACAGAGTATGCCGGACATCCGGAAATCGAGCGCAAGCGCGTTAGTATGGCTGCTTCACCCGAAAATAACCTTTACGCGGAGGTGTATTGGTATCACGATTTGGTAACACTTCATTCATTGGACGGAAAACTAAAACATATTCTGTACGGTGCCAAATGGAACAACCAGAAATCGAGTAAAAACGAATATTTCAGCCATCCACTCTTCTGTAAAGACAAATTAATCATTCCATACGTAGGTGGAGAACGCTTCATAAAGAAAAACGGAAAAGAAACCAGTGTCTATCCCACTAAATTGGTCGTTTTCGATTTGAAAGGCAATTATATAGAAACGTTGGAAACGGAATATGAAATTTTACATCTTTGCTATGACCCATATAGCGATCGGCTGATTTTTTCACTGAATGCTGACATACAGTTTGCATATCTCGATTTGAAATCCATTCCCGGATTGGATAAAAAGTGAAATAAAAACGTGTAAAACGATTTTTAGACCTCTTGAAACCCTTTTACAACATTGAAAAAGCATTTTCAGAGATCTATAAATAGCTTTTCAACGTGTAAAAACACTTTCAAGAGGTCAGTAAATGGCTTTACAAGATATAAATTGAGTTTATGGAGGTCTGAAAACTATTTTTTAATGCTGCAAAAGGGTTTTCAGAGGGCTGAAAAGCGTTTTGCAAGATAAAAACATTTTTTTTTGAATCTAAATAACCTTTCTTATTGTTTAATTGAAAATTTATTGTACCTTTAGAACGTATTACTAACCCACAAAACAGTTATAAGATGGGAACTATCATTAAAATCAAAGAATTAGGACTCCAACAGCTTAACAATGCAGAATTTACGGAGTTTATGAACCGTTTCAGAAAGCTGATACCGGTTCAAGCAAGTGAAGAAGAGGAACGTCCGGGCGGTTTGTCCGTCTTGACGGAGTCGGGAACAGGCTATTTGGGCGTGACAAGCGAAATGCTGGCTGCGTTTGATGCCGACATGCAGGCGTTGACTGATTCAGTAAGCCGCCAACGCACGGACGACAGAACGAAACAGAAATCGCTGTATGAAGTTTCGCGTGGCTCGTGCGTGACACTCTATTTTACAAGTCTTCAAACGGCCATGAAGAGCCCGATAGCAGCAACTGCCGAGGCGGGAAACATTCTCTGGACGCGGACAAAGGATTATCGAGGTATCCAACGCCTTCCGCAGCAACAGGAAACGGCGCAAATTCGCGGATTGCTCTTTGATTTGGCCAAGGAGGAGAATCAAACACATGTAACAACGCTTCATTTGGAAGGATTACTCGAACAAATGCGTGAAACGAATGAAGAATTTGCCCGCCTGAGCGAAGAAAGCCTGACAGAACGGGCGGCGGACACGACGGAACAGACTTTAATCGTGCGCGACCGCTTGGCGGTGCAATATGATGATATTTCAACGACTATTTTCGCTTTCAGCGTCGCCGAAAAGAATGCAGACGCATTGACATTCGTCAGCAACCTCAATGCCTTGATTGATGAAACTCGTACAGCCTACAAACGGCGCAGCAAGGGTGAAACCGAATCAGTTGAAACGCCCGAAGGCGGCAACGAAGAAGGAGATAA
>CALUTX010000081.1 GCA_944323815.1 uncultured Parabacteroides sp.
AAAATAATCCGTTTTCATTATGTCCATAGTTCTATTGGGACACTTTTCATAAACAAGTATGGACGACAAAACAAACATACAATTATTTAACCACATCTTCACGCACCACCGTGAACGGTTCATCCGTTTTGCCTATTCCTATACCCATAAGCAAGAAGTTGCTGAAGACTTGGTTACAGAAAGCCTGATTTACTATTGGGAAAATCGAGCGCGGCTGCAAGATGTAAAGGATGTCCCACTTTACATTCTTGTCACGCTCAAAAACAAATGCTTAGACTATTTACAACGCGAACGCACATGGGAAAGCATCGCCGAGAATTTACTTACCGATCAGGAATGGGAACTCCAAATGCGTATTTCCAATTTAGAGGCCTGCGAGCCGGAAACCCTGTTCAGCCGTGAAGTACAAGACCTGCTCCGCCAGGCACTCGACAAAATGCCAGATAAAACCCGCCGAATTTTCATCATGAGCCGATACGAAGGGAAAAGCTACCCCAACATTGCGCAAGAGACCGGTCTCTCAGTCAAAAGTGTCGAATTTCACATCAGCAAAGCACTCAACCTATTACGCAAAGAACTGAAAGATTATTTACCGGGATTACTGTTTCTGCTCGACTTCTTCTATAAAAACTAAACACATTGTCACCTCTCCTCCTTAAAGAATCAAGATTTTTTCGTAAAAAAGTTTCAAGATTTTCTCCAAGGTGAAACAAAAGTTTCACTGGCAAGAAACTTTTGTGCCCCTGCGGGGAAACTTTTGTTTCTTCGGCAGGAAACTATCCGGCTTGCTTGTTATTCCATTTTTTTTATGTACATTTGTTCACTAAAAAATCAGGATTTTTCTAAACTACAAGCAATACAGATAGGTTATGGAAAACAATGAACTGTTAGAAAAGGTAAGAAACAAGGCAAAAAGTTGGCTTACCCCAAGTTATGACGCTGAAACACGCGCGCAAGTTCAAGCTTTATTGGACAACGAAGACCCGACAGAACTGATTGAATCGTTCTATAAAGATTTGGAATTCGGAACAGGAGGTCTGAGAGGAATTATGGGAGTCGGTTCGAACCGGATGAACATTTATACGGTAGGCGCAGCCACACAAGGTCTGTCGAACTACCTGAAACAGGAATTTGCAGACTTAGCACAAATCAAAGTAGTCATCGGGCACGACTGCCGGAACAACAGCCGCAAGTTCGCCGAAATCTCGGCCGACATTTTCTCAGCCAACGGCATCAAGGTTTACCTGTTTGAAGACCTTCGCCCGACGCCCGAGATGTCATACGCCATCCGCAAGCTGGGTTGCCAAAGCGGTATCATCCTGACAGCTTCACACAACCCGAAAGAATACAACGGCTATAAAGCCTATTGGAACGACGGCGCCCAAATGATTGCGCCACACGACAAGAACACGATTGCGGAAGTGAACAAAATCCGCAACGCAAGCGATATCAAGTTTAAAGGCGACAAATCCCTGATTGAAATCATTGGGAAAGAGGTGGATGACCAGTACATTCATGATCTGACCACCATTTCACTTTCGCCTGAAGCAATCGCCCGCCATCACGACATGAAAATCGTCTATACGCCGATACATGGAACCGGAGTTACAGTCATTCCGCCTACATTAAAGGCCTTTGGCTTCACGAATATCATCCACGTACCGGAACAAGATGTGGTAAGTGGTGACTTCCCGACCGTAGTTTCTCCCAATCCGGAAGAACCGGCAGCCTTGGCTTTGGCCGTTGCAAAGGCTAAAGAGACCGACGCCGAACTGGTCTTGGCTTCTGACCCGGACGCTGACCGCGTAGGTGCAGCCGTCAAGAACAACGAAGGTGAATGGGTCTTACTGAACGGAAACCAAACAGCCACCCTGTTTGTGTATTATCTGATTACCCGCTGGAAAGAATTGGGACGTCTCAAAGGCAAGGAATACATTGTCAAAACCATTGTCACCACGGAATTGATTCGTACAATCGCAGAAAAGAACGGCGTTGAACTGTATGACGTCTACACCGGTTTCAAATGGATTGCAGACATCATGCGGAAAAACGAAGGCAAGAAAGCCTACATCGGAGGTGGCGAGGAAAGCTACGGTTTCCTGTGCGAAGATTTTGTCCGCGACAAAGACGCAGTTTCCGCCTGCGCCATGTTAGCTGAAATCACCGCTTGGGCAAAAGACCAAGGGCTCACGCTTTACCAATTACTCCAAAACATTTACGTCCAATATGGATTCTCTAAAGAGAAAGGCATTTCATTGGTAGAGAAAGGGAAGAGCGGCGCCGAGAAGATTGACGCGATGATGAAGGCATTCCGTGCCAATCCGCTCAAAGAGATTGCAGGCTCGAAGGTCATCCTTTTCCATGACTATGCTTCACTCAAAGGATTTGATTATCTGATCAACGAAACATTGACGCTCGACATGCCGACCACGTCCAATGTCTTGCAATATTTCACCGAAGACGGGACCAAAGTCTCGATCCGTCCTTCGGGCACAGAGCCCAAAATCAAATTCTACATCGAGGTACATGCCAAGGTAAATGACCTGAGCGAACTGCCAGATGCAGACAAAGCGGCAGCAGAAAAAATCGAAGCTGTCAAGACTTCACTAGGTATCTGATTCGTTCCCGGTCCCGAAAAAGAGGCTATGTCTATAAAACGGGATGACACAGCCTCTTTTTCTTTTATCTTATAAGAATCAACAGGAATATCAACCCTCATAAATTTTAAACGCATGAACAAACTAATGAAGTATGCCTGTATCCTGACTGCCGCAATCGGAATCACAGCCTGTTCAGGAGGACAACAAGTCGAAGGCAATTACGGAGTCATTCCACTCCCACAAGAAGTATTACCACAAGGTAGCGCCCCCTTCTTGCTCAAACCATCCACCGCCATTTCTTACAAGGAGGGAGACAAAGAGATGGAACGTACGGCTCATTTCCTTGCCTCCTACATCCAAGAAGCAACCGGGCATGAACCCAAAATCACGACGGAGAGCACAAACAAAGGCATCCACCTCTCCATCGCCTCTGACATCCAGAATCCGGAAGGTTACCGCCTGCTGGTCAGTGAAAACGGCATTGAGATTGCCGGAGCCACCAACGCCGGCATCTTCTATGGCGTACAGACACTGCGCAAATCGCTCCCCGCTGAGGCAGAAGGGATGACCGTCGCGCTGCCGGCCGTCAGCATCAACGACTATCCGCGCTTCTCCTACCGAGGTATGCACCTCGACGTTTCGCGCCATTTCTTCCCGGTCGATTCCGTCAAACGCTTCATTGATATTTTAGCTTTACACAACATGAACCGTTTCCACTGGCACCTGACCGACGACCAAGGCTGGCGTATCGAAATCAAGAAATACCCGGAACTGACCCAGGTCGGCTCCGAACGGAAAGAGACCGTCATCGGGCGGAACTCCGGCGAATATGATGGCAAGCCCTACGGCGGTTTCTATACCCAAGACCAAATCCGCGACGTCATTGCCTATGCGCAAGAACGCTTCATCACCATCGTCCCCGAAATCGACCTGCCGGGACATCAGCAAGCGGCACTTGCGACCTATCCCGAACTGGGCTGTACGGGCGGCCCTTACGATGTCTGGACGCAATGGGGTATCTCGGACGACGTCATCTGTGCCGGTAACGACAAGGCGATGAGCTTCCTCGAAGATGTCTTGAGCGAAGTGATCGACCTCTTCCCATCGGAATACATCCATGTCGGCGGTGACGAATGCCCGAAAGTGCGCTGGAAAACCTGCCCGAAGTGTCAAGCCCGTATCAAGGCAGAGGGTATCAAAGGCGACAGCAAGCACTCGGCCGAAGAATACCTGCAAAGCTACGTCATCTCCCGCATGGAAAAGTTCGTCGAGAGTAAAGGACGACACATCATCGGTTGGGATGAGATCCTGGAAGGCGGACTGGCTCCGAACGCAACCGTCATGTCGTGGCGCGGCGTTTCTGGTGGTATCGAAGCAGCCAAACAGCAACACAACGTCATCATGACCCCCAGCTCGCACCTCTATTTCGACTACTATCAGTCGACCGATACCGAACGCGAACCGCTTGCCATCGGCGGATACAACCCACTGGAACGCGTCTATAACTTTGAGCCCACCAACGGCGTACCCGATGAATACAAGAAGTACGTAGTCGGTGTGCAAGCCAATCTGTGGACAGAATACATCCCGAACTTCCGCCAAGTGGAATACATGATTATGCCGCGTATGGATGCCCTGGCAGAGATTCAATGGAGCAACGCCCCGAAAGATTACGCCGCCTTCCTGCCTCGCTTGGTACGCATGACCGAGCTGTACGACCGGCTGGGATATAATTACGGCAAACATATCTTCGACGTGCAACCCGCTTTCGCGACCGACGGAGACAAGGGTGAAATCGTCGCCACCCTCCGGACCGAAGGAAAAGCCGATATCCATTATACCCTCGACGGAAGCGAACCGACAGCCGCCAGCCCGAAATATGAAGCCCCCCTGCGCATCAAAGGGAACACCGAGCTGAAAGCCGTCGCCGTCCGCCCCACAGGCAACAGCCGCGTCTTCTCGGAAACATTCCGTTTCAGCAAGTCGACCGCCAAGCCGGTTACCCTGAAAGAGGCGCCCAGCAGAGGCTATGACTTCAACGGTGGACCGGAACTGACCGACGGACTGACCGGCAACGACAACTACAAGACCGGCCGTTGGCTGGGTTTCCAAGGTAAAGACCTCGATGCCATTATCGACCTGAAGGAACCGACCGAGTTCAGCAAGTTGTCGTTCAACACGAACGTCGTCAAAGGCGACTGGATTATGAGTACGCCGGGCGTCGTTGTCAAGATTTCCGACGACGGGAAGAACTTCAAGGAGATTGTAAACAAATCCATCCCCGTTTTAGGTAAAGACGACAAAGACGGCATCTATCCGCACAAAATCACCTTCGACCCCGTCAAGGCGCGTTATGTCGAAGTC
This sequence comes from uncultured Parabacteroides sp., assembly GCA_944323815.1. Lineage (GTDB taxonomy): Bacteria > Bacteroidota > Bacteroidia > Bacteroidales > Tannerellaceae > Parabacteroides. Next base: position 4,965 of record CALUTX010000081.1, read on the forward strand.
ATCATCAAGAGCGACAAACTGCCAGCTTGGCACGGTGGTGCGGGAGCTCCGGCTTTCGTCTTTGTGGACGAAATAAGCCTTAATTAATGGATAATTGACAATGGACAATTGACAATTATTTTTCACCGAGCGCGAAGCCTAATTGTCAATTGTCAATTGTTAATTGACAATTATTTTGTATGTTTGCGCTTGCGTTTAGGCTGAACCTAAACGCAAAAAGGCCTCCGGGTACATATTGGTTACCCGGAGGCAAACGAATAATCATCATTAACAACTCATCCATTATGGCTGAAGAACAACACATCCTTTATGTCGACCTTTACGACAACCCGCTAACGCCCAAAGCAGGCGATTACAGCGGACGAGTAGCCTCCACAGGCTCTGTGCAAAACACCTCCATCGGGACGCGCATCGCCGCGAAGCGCACTGAGTACCGCCCCGAGACCATTGCCAACATCCTCGACCTCTCCGACCAGGAGAAAATCGAAGCCCTCGCCGCCGGGCAGACCGTCAACTCGAAGCTCGGCACGCTGGTGCTGCAAGTGGAAGGCTCGTTCGATGGCGAACAGGCGCCCTTCGACAAAACGAAACATCGCCTCACGGTCTCCTTCTCCATGAGCAAGCAGCTCCGCGAAGCGCTCGACCGACTGCAAATCTCGACCCGCTCCGCCTCGTCGGGCCTCATCATCAACAACGTCAAAGATGCCGAGAGCCAAGAACTCAACGGCCTCATCACCTCCGGCGGTAGCTTGATTATCAGCGGCGTAAACATCAAGGTGGCAGGTGACGACGAACAGAACGGCGTCTTCCTCATCCCATCCGAAGGCGAACCGATTCGCGCCCGCGCCCTCGTGCACAACAATCCGTCGCAGGTCACCGTCCTCTTGCCCTCGCTCGAAGACGGCGAATACACGCTCAGCATCACCACGCAATATGCCAGCGGTAACCGACTGCTCAAAGCACCGCGCACCAGCACGCTGAACGTCCCTCTCTACGTCGGCACTAAGCCCGACGACGGCGACGACGAGCGTCCCGGCGGACTCTGACGTCACCTCCCTGCCGGATGCGAGGGTAGCTCCCAGCCTACTGCGAGCCCGTCTCCCAGTCTACTGGGAGCTGCCCTCACTCCCGGCTGCGACACCGCCTCCCAGCCTACTGGGAGACGACGCACGTAAAAGATGTTAAAATCAATCCGAAACCCGGAAACAACCAAAGCGGTCTTTGAAAGCATGGTGTTGGAATTACAAAACGGAATGACTACCTTTGCCGTTGTATAACAATCAAAAACATAACAATATGGCAAAACCGATTAAAGCGACCCCGATTCTCTTCGGAAAAGACGCGGAACGTTTCCTGAAAGAAATCAAAAACGTGAAGCCGGCTTCTGAAGCTGAAAAAGCAAGGGTGAAAGCATCCTATGAGAAAATGAAGAAGATAGCCACCTTTATCATGTAGCGTATGAGGCTGGCTAAACTGGAAGAACTGGAAACCATTAAGCCGTTTGATTGCGGAGACAGCGATTTAAACGGCTTTTTGTTTGAAAACGCCCGCTTCTACAAAGCGGAAATGATTGCCAATACGTTTGTATTGGAAAGCGACACGACGACAATAGCCTACTTCAGCCTGCTGAACGACATGATTTCCCAAACGATGATGGACAAAAACCTCTGGCGTAAGCTACGGAAACGGATTCCGCATCAGAAGCATTTGGGCAGTTATCCGGCGGTAAAAGTCGGGCGTTTGGCTGTTTCGCTGGAGCATAAAGGCAAAGGACTGGGCAGGGAACTGTTGGACACCATCAAACAGATGTCGATAAACCATCAATCCATTTCAGCGATGCGTTTTCTGACGGTCGATGCCTATCTGGCTGCTGTCCCGTTTTATGAGAAGAACGGTTTCAGACCACTGTTGAATGCACCGCAAGGCAATACGCTGCCGATGTATTTTGATCTGAAACCATTGGTGTAACCCCAACACCCTTCTTTCAACAACTTGTATTGACGTGGCACACCACGTCAATACATTCCCGCCCCCTGTTTCCGAGTTTCATCATGTATAACACTATAAACTCGAAAACAAATGCGGAAGATTTTTACTTGCTTATCACTACTCGCCCTGTTCGCGTTCTCCGTCGCGGCACAAGGGCAAACATCCATTGACTATATAGACGAAAACGGAGAAACCCAAAACACATCCACCTATACGCCCGTTACCGCAAATGACACGGAATGGAAAGACGGCACCTATGTTGCCTCCGGCAACATCTCCCTCTCCAGCCGCGTCACCGTTACCGGCTCAGTTACCCTGATTCTGGCAGACGGCTGCAACCTGGACGCCACGCAAGGCATCAACGTCGGCGAAGGGCAAAGTCTGACTGTCTATGGACAGAGTGAAGGCACAGGAAATCTGACCGCAACGGGACAGTATTTTGATAAGGGTAGTAATGCAGGCATTGGCGGGAACGGTACAGATGTCAACTTCGGCACGATTACGTTAGCTGCCACAGGAACGATTACGGCAATCAGTGTAAACTGGGCCGCAGGTATCGGAGGCGGAGGACTAGTGAGCAAATGGACGAGTGTGACCGGAAAAGTCTATATTTACCAAGGGACCGTGAACGCGACCGGAGGAAGGTACGCTGCCGACATCGGAGTGGGTATGGATTGCCATAATAATACCACCATCACAATTTCTGGCGGGATCGTAACGGCTAACGGATGGAGTAACGAAAGTCCAAACATAGGAGACGGAAACTACTCAGGAACTACCGGTACTTTTTCCACCGGAGAGAACGGAAACGCCATTATCTATGCCGACAAAGGTATTTCGGGCAACAACGACACAAGCAATTGGAGCGGGATTATCTTCGAAGGAAATGCCGGCAAGGTATACGGCACATCGGTTTCTCCCAGATACGATTTCACCATTCCAAATGGGTACACCCTTCTCATCCCGGAAGGCACAACGTTGACTATCTCAGAAAACATAACGGTAACGAACAACGGGACGATTATCAATTACGGTACCGTCAACAACAACGGGACAATCGATAACAGCGGTACAATCTACAGTACCAGTGATATCTCAGGCGTTACTATCATCGATCCGGGGAGTACTCCTTATATCGATTGCGACGGTACTCAACAAAATGCATCTACCCAACCAATAGCAGTGGACATGTATGAATGGACAAATGGCTGGTATGTCGTTACCGGCGACATGACCTTCAACAAACGCATCACAGTTTCCGGCGATGTCAAACTGATTCTGGCAGACGGTTGCAACCTGAATGCCACGCAAGGCATCAACGTCGGACCGGGCAACAGCCTGACCATCTACGGACAAGCCGAAGGTACAGGAAACCTGACTGCGACAGGGAAGGAAGAAGGTTATCAATCTGCAAATGCAGGCATTGGCGGGAACTATACGGATGTCAACTTCGGAACGATTACATTGGCAGCCACAGGAACGATTACGGCAACCGGCGAGAAGAGAGCCTCAGGTATCGGAGGTGGAGGAAAAGTGGATGTAAAAGCAGACGTGACCGGAACCATCCATATCTGTCAAGGGACAGTGAAGGCGACCGGAGGAGGATGGGTTGCCGGTATCGGTGTCGGCGCGGATTGTTACAACAAAACCTCCATCACCATATCGGGTGGAACCGTAACGGCTAACGGAGGCGATGGCAGCAGTTCAAGCATCGGCAATGGGAACTACCAAGAACCTACCGGTACTTTTTCCACCGGAGAGAACGGAAACGCCATTATCTACGCCGACAAAGGCATTTCGGACAAGGATGACACAAGCGGTTGGAGTTGCATCGTCTTTGAATCATCCAATAGCGGAAAAGTGTATGGCAGCCCGGCGATTGAAGACTTCACCCTTGAAAGCGGTAAAACCCTCGAAGTCCCGGAAGGCGTTACCCTCTATAACAACGGCACCATCACCAACAACGGTACGATTTCAGGCGATGGCAGGATTGTAGGAAACAAGCCCACAGGAGAGGGAACGAACTCCGTTGAGCAGTATTACTACGTGACCCGCCATCTCAACTACGAAGGGGCAACCGATCCGGAAAACCCCATCGAAGTAAAGGAGAACGAAACAATCCCGTCTGAAGGCTTAACACCTCCTACCTATTACACGTTCGAAGGCTGGTACGATGCGGCAACCGAAGGCAATAAGGTAGAATCAGCGACAACTAACAACCTCGAAGTTTATGCCCACTGGACGCCGAACAACTTTACCATAAAAAGAAAGTAGTATCACGTTCGACAACTTGGTTTACGGCAAAGCCTTCAAACACACCTTTACAGCCGATGAACTCTCCGAAGACATCACGACGAACAGCAACGGATTGAAATCAATCGCCGTCAAGGAATCAGAAGGGGAAGAGGGTACAACAAACGCCCTGCCCGCAGGATTGACGTTAGAGGGCTTGACCCTCTCCGGCACGCCGGAGGCAGCTACCCCGTCCGAGGTAACAACCGTCCTCACCCTGACCGCCAACAACGGCGCGACGGCAGACATCACCTTCACCTTTACCATCGCCAAAGCGACACCCACCATCGCCGAGTGGACAACTGAGTCACCCTATATCTACGTCGAGGGACAAGCGGTCACGCTGACTGCCCCAACGGTAACGGGTATCAATAACGAACCGGTCGAGTATGAAAAAGTAACCGTCACCTACCAGAAAGTGGGCGAGGATGAATCAACGGAAACTCCTCCATCCGAGCCAGGCACTTACACCGCGACAGCAACCTACACCGGCAACGACAACTATGCCGATATAACGAGTGAAGCCGTTACCTTCGTCATCCAATCGCCGGACGACATCACCGCGACAAGCAATGCGCTGACAGAAGCGAACGCCAACGGCTGGACGCGTTTGGCAAACGGACAGTCCTATCCCGTCACCCTGACCGCCCCCGAAAAATACGCCTTTACAGAGGAAGCAATGGCAACTATCTCCGGCGACGGCACATTTACCTACACGCTGAAACGCAGCGAGGGTAACCAAACGGACATCAACGTCTCCCACACGCTCTACCTCGATGCTACCGCTCCGACCGCCACGCTCGGCACGCCAAGTAGCACAACCGTGGTACTCACATTGGCAGACGCTACCTCCGGTATCGCTTCCTGTATCGTCAAAGAGGGCGAAACGGTGTTGTACACCTACCCGGAAAGTACGGCAGAAACAAGAAGCGGAGAAACGAAAGAGGATGTAACAACCGGTGAACACTCCTTGAGTTATACCTATACAGGCGAGGCCGGCACGTCCCACACATTGACCGTCAGCCTTACGGACATGGCAGGTAACACAACGACACAGGACATCTCCGTTACCTTCACCAAGTACACCATCACCTTGCAGCAACCCGAACATGGCTCTATCTCCGCCGACAAAACGGAAGCGACCGAAGGCGAAACCGTCACCCTCTCCTACCGCGAGGACAGCAATTACGACTTCGCTGGCTGGAGTGTGACGACTGATGATGGTACAGCGGTATCCGTTTCAGGCAACAGCTTTGTGATGCCCGCTGCCAACGTGACCGTTACGGCACAGTTCCACTACGACCCGCCCTATATCCCGTCGTATTATGACATCTACTTCGACGGCAACGAGAACGACAGCGTGCGCTACGACTGCTCGAACACAAGCATTCGGGAGGGTGGCACGTTCGCTTTTTATGCCGAACCGGTAACAGGGTATGACCCGGAAACATTGATCGTCGAGTACAAACGCGGACGGGCAGGCAGCTGGAAAACGGTTGAGCCGAACAGTCGCGGACAGTACCGCATCACTAACGTTCATGCCGACATCTACGTCCGCTCCCGCGTCGAGCCGATAGAAGACCCGACCGCCCTCGACAAGGTCGGCGACGGCAAGAGCTCCATCCGCTGCGACGGCAGACGCATCCGCATCTCCACAACCGAACCGCAGACAATGCACATCATCAACGTAGGCGGCCGCCTCATCCGCACCGCCCAACTCCCGGCGGGCGACACCGAAGTGAACGACCTGCCGCAGGGCTTCTACATCGTCCTGCTCTCGGACGGAACACGAGCGAAAACGCTGATTAATTGACAATGGACAATTGATAATTGACAATTGTTGGATGCTAAAACAAAGAGGGGCGCAGACTG
>CALUTX010000082.1 GCA_944323815.1 uncultured Parabacteroides sp.
CGAATGCCAGCATGTCGGTCGCCATGCCGACCGGGTCGTTGGCATGTGCCGCCCAGTCTACTTTACTGCCTTCGACCATCAGGAAGAAACCGTTCGGGTTTTGCGACAGCTTTTCGATGGCCTTGCGCGTCATCTCTTCGATAGAGGGCTGCTTGGCTGGGTCGCGGTCGAGGTCGTATGCCATCTCGCGGTCACCGAACAACGCCCACATGTTTTGTCCTTCGTAGCTGCGCATTCCTTCGATGTCGTTCTTGAAGACGCCGTATCCGTTCTCCTTCAAATAGGCTTCGCTCTCTTCCGGCAAGAGCGAGGCGCCACCGCCGATGACGACGTTCAGGTCGTTGTGTGCCATCTGCGGCGCAATCCATTCATATTTGCCCCGGTTGTAGCTGTGCGCCGAGCAGTCGGCCGGTGTCGCGTGCGGGAATTCGCAGGTGAAGACCAGTCCCGTAGCCTTTCCCTTTAACATTTTGGCCGCTTCCAATACGGTCGTCAACGGCTGGTAGGCACGTGTCGGGTCGGTCGGGTAGATGTCGTTGTCGCCATCGCTGACCGGATAGGTCGAGACGTAACCTGTGCGGCTGGGCTGTCCCGTCATGTAGCACGAAGTAGTGGGCGCCGAGTCGCCGATGGGTGCGTTGGACGAGTGCGTGCGAACCGTCCCACAGAGATAGGGGTCGAGGTTCAGCTTCGGTTTGTCCGGGTTTGTGTACCATTGCAACCAGCGTGCCATAGAGACTGTCGCCAGCGAAGTCCCGTCCGGAATCATCAGGATGACGTTCTTCACCGGCTTTACGTTTTCAATGTCCTGAGCTTTGGCCGGTAAAAAGAGAACAGCCAACAGCAGGAACAGTGTAATAGTTCTTTTCATTTGTTCTTGTTTTATGATAATTGAATAATTTCTTCATTGAAATGCGTCAGTTTTTCCAATCCCTTTTCGGTGACGAGAAAACTGTTTTCGATGCCCACCGCGCCGATGCCCGGTATCACATATTTGGGTTCAAGCGCGAAAACCATGTTCGGTTCCAATAGCTCTTTGGAGCGGGGCATCAATACCGGCAGTTCGTTGATTTGCAGCCCGATGCCGTGCCCGACAAACTTTGCCTGCTGCTTGGTCCCCATGAAATAGGCGCTTAACCCGGCTTTCTCGGTGAACGCCATCGCGAGGTTGTAAAGTTCGGCGCAAGGCGTGCCTGGACGCGCCGTCTGCTCGATCTCGTGCTGAATGGCGAGTGCCGTCTGGTGGGCGCGATAGGCCAGTTCGGGCAGCTTGCCGACGGCAAAGACGCGCGTCATGTCGGTGATGTAGGCGGTATAGTTTCCCGCCATGTCAATCATCACGGCGGTTCCCTCCTTCAAACGTGTACCGTTTGCCCCGAGCGGACAGGAGGCATCCATTCCGCCGCCGCCCAACGCAAAGTCGAAAGGCGAAGGCGTCTCCGCATTTTCACCTGCAAGAATACTTCCCATGAAGATGTCCATATTCGGACCGAACGCGCGGAACAACCCGAGCGACCCGTTTTGCCGCATCCGCTTCTCGACTTCGTATTGCAATTCGAGGTCGGTCATGCCCGGCCGGAAGCAGGCGGGGATTTCGGCGTAAGTCTGCGCGTGCCGTTCGGCGGAGAGGCGGAACTGACTAATCTCGTAAGGCGTCTTGATTTCGCGCAACCGGCGCATCAGCGTAGTGGCGTTGCCTGTCTCTTTCGGTTGGAAGATGGCTTGCAGCCGCGTATAGTCGTTGTAGCTCAGTTCGTCGGCCTCGAGCAGCAGTTTTTCTGGCATTGGCAACCCTTCGGCAGCAAACAACTCCGGCATCTGCTCCGGTTTGCGGATGTAAGTGACGCCTTCCCCTTCGCACCCATTGGGACGTTTGATAAAGAAGCGAGGCGAACCCTCGGCGGGGAGGTAAAAATAGCCGCTGTACATCTGTCCGGTGGTATAATAGAGGTTGATTCCTCCGGCAAGCAGGCAACCGTCCGCACCCATCTGCTGCATCGCCTGCTGCATACGACCCCATCTCAGTTTCAGGTCGTTCATCAGTTCTTGTTGTATCATCTTTCCTTTTAATTGCTTTCTTTAAATCGGCTTCAAAGGTAATCAAATAATAGCGGGTAGGAAAGCCGCGTCCCGTTAAATCTCGGTTAAAACGCGCGGGCAACCCTTCTTCGCCCCTCCGTAGTTCGCCGTCGAAAACATTCTCTATCGAAAACTTTCTCTACTCCTCGAAGGGAAATCTCTCTATTCCCGGAAGGAAAAACAGTTTACTTCCCAAGTATTTCTTCAATCAGCGCCGGTGTTTTTATAAACAGCGTCGGCGTTTATACAATCTCCACTGTTGATTGTACAAACGCCGACGCTGATTAAAGAAGATACAGGGAATCGGATTGGTTTGTTTCCCCGTTCAAATATAAAGATAAATCGGGATTTCTTTTTACATTTGTAGGGTAAAAAAGAAGGTGGTATGAACACAGTAGAATTAGAGGCGGGAAAGATGCAACTCGTGCGTGCCATTGCTTCCATCAATGACCCGGAGGTGCTTGCGGCGGTACGCGAAGTGATGTATGAAAAGTTGGGATGTCCTCCGTTACAATACACGAAGGAACAGTTGGAAGAGGCTTTAATCGAATCGGAAGAAGACTTCAAAGCCGGACGATATAAGTCGAGCAGCGAGGTGTTTGAAAGGTTGGAAGCTGATACCCGCCGCAATCCTGCTTCGTTGGCTGACTATTTCCGGTAAGTTGCGTTACAATGTTTTTGTTTTGTATCTTTATAGCATCTGAATCACCAGCAACCCCAGCGCAACCGAAACCCCTGTCGCAATCAGTCCTGGCACCATGAAAGAATGGTTGAGCACATATTTGCCGATGTGCGTCGTTCCCGTGCGGTCGAAGTTGATGGCGGCGACGATGGTCGGGTAGTTGGGGATAAAAAAATAGCCGTTGACGGCGGGGAAAAGGGCAATCAGCATGTAAGGCGAGATGCCGAGCGCGATACCTAACGGAAGTAATGCGCGAACCGTCGCCGCTTGGCTGAACAGCAGGATGGACATGACGAAAAGCGCCAATCCGAACAGCCACGGCATTTGGGTGACCACCTCTTCGATGGAATCTTTCAGCTCCGCCATGTTGCCGTCGATAAACGTGTCGCCCATCCATGCAATACCGAAAATAGCAACGACCGCCTGCATCCCGGCAGAGAAGACCGAACTTTGTACCGCCTTGATGCCGTCCGTCCGCGTGACGAGTAGGATAAGGGCGGCTGCCGAGAGCATCAAGATTTCGATGATGTGCGCCATTTGCATTTGCTGGACTGTCCCGTCGGCCTGCGTGAAGGTCGGGCGTAACTCATCCATCGATCCGAAGAGGACGATGCCTACCGTTGCTGCGATGAAGAGTATAACGGAAAGAAGTGCCTTGCGATGGTTTTCAACTCCTTTGGCGACATAGGTGTCGGCTGTAAACTCGCCGTTTTTCAGTCGGCGCAAATATTCGGGGTCTTGCTCCAACTCTTTCCCGACACGGAGAGAGTAGAAAGCTCCGACCAATACACCAATCAGCGTACAGGGAACGGATATCATTAATATATCAAGCAATGAGATTTTGAATCCTGCCAACAAGCTGAGCATTGCGACGGTTGCGGCAGAGATAGGGCTGGCGGTGATTGCCTGTTGTGAAGCGATGACGGCGATGCCTAACGGACGCTCGGGGCGGATTTTTGTTTCGATTGCTACTTCGGCAATAACGGGAAGGATGGAGTAGGCGACGTGGCCTGTCCCGGCAATGAACGTAAAAAGGTAAGTGACGAGCGGACTCAGCAGGGTGATTTGGGAGGGATTCTTGCGCAGCAGCTTTTCGGCCCATTTCACCATTAAGTCTAATCCGCCTGCCGCTTGCATGCAACTGGCGGCCGAGATGACGGCGACAATCATCAGCATCACATCGATGGGAGGAGAGGTGGGTTCTAATCCGAAAACAAACGTAAGCACAGCCAGTCCTAAACCGCCTAACACGCCTAAAACGATGCCTCCCAGCCGGGCACCGATGATAATGGCTACAAAAACGAATAAAAATTGTAGGAGCATATTTGTATTTATAAGAATTTAGTTTGTAAAGCCTGCAAATTTAATTATTTTTGCCATGCTAAGTACTACAATTAACAGAAATGCAAATGAAAAGAATCTATTATGTAGCATTGATCGGGTTGTTAGGCTGCGTGTCGGCAATGACGGCGCAAGTCCGGAGTGAATTCCTGTTGGAGAAAAACTGGAAGTTCACACGAGAAGACAACAGTGAGTTTGTAAAGCCAGCTTTCGACGACAGCAAGTGGCAGTCTGTAACCGTGCCTCACGACTGGGCGATCTATGGGCCGTTCAGTGCGCAGAACGACAAGCAGAACGTGGCCATTACGCAGGACGGGCAGAAAGAGGCATTGGAACATGCCGGGCGTACGGGCGGACTGCCTTTCGTGGGTGTGGGATGGTACCGCACGGAGTTTGAAGTGCCTTTGTTCAAGGAGGGCAAGCGGGCGACTATCCTCTTTGATGGAGCGATGAGCCACGCCGAAGTGTATATCAATGGAAAGAAGGTGGGGTATTGGCCATACGGGTATAACTCGTTTCACTTTGACATCACCAAGTATTTGAAGGCGGGAGAGAAGAACACTTTGGCTGTCCGGCTGGAGAATTTGCCGGAATCTTCCCGCTGGTATCCGGGTGCGGGCTTGTATCGCAACGTCCATATTATCGTGACCGAAGCGGCGCACATTCCGGTCTGGGGAACCTATGTAACGACCCCGACCGTCAACAAGGAGTTTGCCAAGGTAAAGGTCCGGGCAAAAGTAGAGTTACCCGAAGGGGAAGACCCGGCTAAGTACAGTGTAGAAACGAGTCTGTGGGATGCGAATAAGCAAAAACTGGTGACGTTGCGTACCTCATTGGCACAAATGAAATACAACGGTAATCAGGCGGAACAGGAGTTTGTTGTTCCCAATCCATCGCTTTGGTCGCCGGAGTCGCCTGTCCTTTATTCGGCAGAGACCCGTCTGTTTAAAGGGGAAGAGTTGAAGGATGTTTATACGACACCATTCGGCATCCGTTCGATTGAGCTTATACCGGACAAAGGTTTTTATCTGAATGGCGAGCGGACGGTCTTCAAAGGCGTCTGCAACCATCATGATTTGGGCCCGTTGGGCGCAGCTGTGAATGATGCTGCAATCCGTCGGCAAATCCGCATCTTGAAAGATATGGGTTGTAATGCTATCCGTACGTCGCACAACATGCCGGCTCCTGAGTTGGTACGGGCATGCGACGAAATGGGTATGATGCTGATGGTCGAGAGCTTCGACGAATGGAATGTGGCAAAGTGTAAGAACGGCTATAACCTGTTGTTCGACGAATGGGCAGAGAAAGACCTTGTCAATTTGATTCATAACTTCCGCAACAATCCAAGCGTTATCTTCTGGTGCATCGGGAACGAAGTGCCGAACCAGTGGAATGTGGGCGGCTGTAAGATTGCCAAGTGGCTGCAAGACATTTGCCACCGAGAAGACCCGACACGCCCCGTTACACAGGGAATGGATGCGCCGGACGCAGTCGTCAACAATAACTTCGCTGCCGTGATGGATGTAGCCGGTTTCAACTATCGGCCGTTTAAGTATAAAGAGAATTATGAGAAGCTGCCGCAACGCATTGTGCTGGGAAGCGAAACCGCTTCGACGGTCAGCTCGCGCGGCGTTTATAAGTTCCCGGTAGAGCGCAAGGCAATGGCGAAGTATGACGACCACCAAGCCTCTTCTTATGACGTGGAGCACTGCGGTTGGTCGAACCTGCCGGAAGACGATTTCATCCAGCACGAAGATTTACCCTATTGCATCGGCGAATTTGTGTGGACAGGTTTTGACTATCTGGGCGAACCGACCCCTTATTACACCGATTGGCCAAGCCACAGCTCGCTGTTCGGTATCATCGACTTGGCAGGTATTCCCAAAGACCGCTACTATCTCTATCGCAGCCATTGGAACAAGGCGGAACGGACCCTGCATGTATTGCCGCACTGGACATGGCCCGGACGCGAAGGCGAAGTTACTCCGGTCTTTGTCTATACCAACTATCCGACGGCAGAGCTGTTCATCAACGGCAAGAGTCAAGGTAAGCGCACGAAAGACCTGAGCGTCGAGATAGACAGCAGCTACACCGAAGCCGCTCAGAAGAGCTTCGAACGGCAGAAACGCTATCGCCTGATGTGGATGGACACGAAATATGAACCGGGTACACTGAAGGTGGTCGCATACGACAAGGCAGGCAACGCCGTAGCTGAAACCGAAGTCCATACGGCCGGTAAGCCCTATCGCATCGAACTCTCGGCAGACCGCGACCGCTTGAAGGCCGACGGCAAAGACCTTTCCTTTATCAATGTACAGGTGGTGGACAAGAACGGTAATCTCTGTCCGGATGCTGCATTGAAGGTGAAGTTCAACGTGCGCGGTTCGGGTACGTATCATGCCGCAGCCAACGGCGACCCCAGCTCCTTGGAGTCTTTCCAAGCTCCCCAGATGACGACATTTAAGGGACAACTTACCGCTATCGTGCAGACCGAAGAACAACCGGGCGTCATTGTTTTCGAGGCATCCGCTCCGGGTGTGAAGAGTGCAAAGCTCGAATTGATTAGCGAGTAAACGCGAAGCCGGTAATTGGCATGACATAAAAAAGGAGAAGCTGCTCCCATCGGGCGGCTTCTCCTTTTTTTCTGTCTTGAAATACGCGGGGGATTATCCTGTCCTGAAAATCATCAAGCCGCAATCCGGCTCAGAGTCCTCCCGGTCTTTCCTCTTCTTCTTCCTCCTCCTCGTCCGAGCCCGTGGAGGTTCCCGGACCGGGGTCGAGGTTCGGCTTCGATGTCCCGCCCTGCGCCGCTACGTTGGCGAAATGGTTCGCCGTGGCGGTAGCATCCAGGATGAACGCTTCGATATCCTCGCTCGGCTCGACAACGTTATAGGCGTTCACGCGGGTCACAATCTGCTGGTACAGCTCGTCCACCTCCTTCCGTTGCGCCGTGGCGGTGAGGGTGCCGTATTGCTTCGCGAAGGCGGCATCCTCGCGGTTGCGCTGGCGTATCGCCTCCTCCAGCGCGTCCGTGTCCTGCTCCAGCTGGCTCACCAGATGGGTCAGTCCCATCGCTTCCACCGCCTCGCCCGCCTTCGCCTCTTCCAGCGCTGCCAGCAGCCCGCGCGTCTCGGTGATTTGCTTGGACAGCTCATGCTTCATGATGCTGGAGTAGGAGTTCGCGATGGCGAGCAGGGCATCGGCGTGGCCGCGCTCCTCGCTCCCCTTCGGCGCCTGCCCGAATCCCTTCCGCACGGCGAAAAAGGCGCGCAGCCAGCTGTCGCAACGCGCGTTGGCGTCCTCCACTGTGACGGTGTGGCGCGAGCCGGCGATTTTCTTGATCAAAGCCAGTTCGAGCGCCACCGCCTCCTTGTAGGCTGGGAAAAGCGTGTCGATATGCAGCGTCGCCGCGGTGCTCTCCTCCATGAGGCTTACTAACTCCTGATGATATGCGGCGTGAGCCCCGTTGCTCAGTTTGCCACCCGTGTAACTTTTCCAAGTGCTCATAATCTATGGTTTAAAAAGTTTGACAAATGATTTCTTTGAAAATGCACGTAAGGTACGTCAATTTTCATTTCCTCGCAAGCGAATCCCCGGTCGGCAGGGCTATTTTTTAGGGAAAAGAGTGAAAATCCGGGTCGGCGGGGCTATTTTCTCGGTCGCGGCGCTTCCGCCCGAGTAAAAAGCACCATGACGGCGGTCGCAGCGGTTTCGACCGGGGAAAAAGCGTCATGACAGCGGTCACGGCAGTTCTGACTGAGGAAAAAGCACCATGACGGCGGTCACGGCGGTTCCGACCGGGGAAAGGAGGGTAAAACAAAATAACCCGGAGGTTATTTTAGCTTATAGCGGACCCCTACAAGGTAAATTGTTTGTTTCATTGTATCTTGATTTATTATATTGTAGTTGAATAGGGGGCAAAGTATATAAAATCTGCCTATTTTCTATTTTTGTACCCTGTTTCATAAAAAATAGATTAGGATGAAAGAAGTGAATCCCAAAGAGACGACACGGGCCTACGCGTTCGAGATGTGGATGAATGCGCCGATGCCGATGGTTACGCTTTTCAAAGCGATGGATGTGAGCCGGCTCGTGCGGATAAGTCGGCAGAAAGGATTGAAATTTAATATGCTGATGGGGTGGTGCATCGGTCGGGCAGCAAGCCGGATTGACGAGTTCTATCTGCTGCCCGTCGGGCGGAAGCTGATGCAATATGACCGCCTTGCCGTCTGTTCCATTGTTGCCAATCGGGAGGGAGGAATCAGCTCTTGCGATGTTCCCTTTTCCGAAGATTTGCGCTGTTTCAATGCCGATTATCTGCGTTTGACACGGCAGGTGGCCGAACGTTGTGAGGATCATAATTTGACGGATTGCATGGTCATCGGGACTTCGGCCCTTACCCAATGCGAAATAGACGGTGCGGTGGGCGTGTATAGCGGCGTGTTCAACAATCCGTTCCTGATTTGGGGCAAATACAGGCGACGTTTTTGGAAACAGTGGCTGACCGTTTCTTTCCAGTTCCACCATACGCAGATGGACGGTGTGCATGCCGCTCGCTTTTTGGCAGGTTTGCAGAAAGAAATCAGGGAGTTGGAGGTATAATCTCGGGGGTATCCCCTTTTGCTTTGCGAGTTCCAGACATTGACAAACGTTATTAAAGTCAGATACCGATGGATTGAAATGGGCACATCATCTGTGCCTTTCTTGCTCTTTATCGAATTATGCTTATTTTTGTCGGTGGGTAATCGAAAGATAGTCCGGAGGTAATTTATTTTAGAAAGAAGGAAACGTTTTTATAGGAACAACAATTTTGCTAAAGTTGTGGGATAAATAATAATGAAGACATTAAAGTCAATTTTGATATGGATTTGTTTTATTCCCGTAGCCATTCTTAATGGAGGATTACGTGAATACGTTTTGAATCAAACCTTCGGTGAACAATGGGCGTTACCTGTAAGTGGCGTTCTGTTAAGCGTTTGTATCTTTTTGATTACCTGTTTGCTTCTCCCTCGAATGGGGAATTTAAACGTAAAAGAAGGGTATAGGATAGGTTTACTATGGGCATGTATGACCATAATGTTTGAGTTTATATTGGGAGTAGCAGAGGGCCATACTTTCAGGGAACTGATTGCTGCTTATAATCCGGCGACAGGTAATATGTGGATACTTGTCATATTCGTAATTGCCCTATCGCCAGCAATTGTTAGTATAATCAGTATAAAAAGAAATAGAAATGAAATTGACAAGAGAACTTGATAAGGATAAACGAACAACCGAACTGAATATCCGCCACATTCCTACCGACAAGAAACAATACCTCTCCCTGTTGCTTCTTGCCGATGAGCAGGAGTCGATGATAGACCGCTATTTGGAACGGGGAGAACTCTATGTCATGCTGGACGAACAGACGCAAGAGCTCCTTGCGGTGGCTGTCGTTACTATGGAAGGCGAAGGCGTTTGCGAACTGAAGAATCTGGCCGTTTCTCCATCCTATCAGCGTAAAGGGTTGGGCAGACAGATGGTGGAATATCTCTTCGACCGTTACAAGGATAGTTGCCATACGATGTTCGTGGGGACGGGCGATAGCCAGCAGACGGTAGGTTTCTACCGGAGTTGCGGCTTTACCTATTCGCATACCATTCCCGATTTTTTCACGCGCCATTATGACCACCCCATCGTGGAGGAGGGCAAAGTGTTGCGGGATATGATTTGTTTTCGGAAGGAGTTAAAGGGATAATCTTTTCCTGAATTCGGTGGGGCTGACACCTTTGTATTTGCGGAATAGCTTGTTTAAGTGGCTTTCATCAGTAAATCCGAGTTCTGCTACAATTTCATTGATTCGCATGTCGGTATGTAGAAGCCTGCTTTCTACCATCTTCATTTTATAATTCAAGATATATTGCTGCATGGTTTCATTGGTCTGCTTCTTGAAACATAAGCTTTTTACCTATGTTCCCGCAGGATTTTCTATAAAAATATCTCGGATAGTGCCAATCCTGTAGGATTTGTATTGTCAGAGCCTCGGATAGCGTCAATCCTGTAGGATTTGTGCTGTCGGAGCCTCGGATAGTGTCAATCCTGTAGGATTTGTGCTGTCGGAGCCTCGGATGGTGTCAATCCTGTGGGATTTGTGCTGTCCCCAGCGGGGACGGCAGTTATCTCGCAGGATTCAAATAATTTGACTATCACGTAGTCGCTTTCATACAGATAAAACACCAAATCATACAGGAAATCCATGCGGGACATGTATATTTTTGCCCCCGAAGTATGCACTGCCCGTCAGCATCGAAGACGGATGCTGGATTGGGGGAGGTGTCATCATCCTGCCGGGCGTTACCATCGGTCGGGGAAGCGTGATTGGCGCGGGAAGCGTTGTGACTAAATCTATTCCTGAAAACAGTCTGGCGGTAGGAAACCCTTGTAAAGTTGTTCGTAAAATCAATATCCCCCATGAACAAGATTAGATTGGTAGCTTTCGATTTGGATGGCACTATCGGTGACACCATTCCCTTATGTATAAAAGCTTTTAAAGAAGCGGTTGCGCCTTACATCGGGCATGAATTGTCGGACGACGATGTGATACGGACTTTCGGCCTGAATGAACAGGGAATGATAGCAAGCCTTGTAGATGCTCCATACAAAGAATGTGCGTTGGCAGATTTCTATACCTTCTATAAAAATCTACATGAACAGCTGTGTCCCCGACCTTTTCCCGGAATACGGGAACTGATAACCGACTTGAAACAAAGCGGTATCATCGTGGCTCTTGTAACGGGAAAAGGTGCAAAGAGTATCCGGGAAAACCGCATTGGATTTGGAGAAACACAACTATAAAAATGTCTTTTACTCCGTACAATCTATATCTGATTTTCTTCGGTCTTTGATATAAAAAATCCCGCTGATTGTAGCGGTATTTTGCGGAGAGGTAGACTCTCGAACCTGTGCTATCTCAAAATATCACACAATCGCAAATATCTATTAATAACCAGCTTATTACAATCATAATT
>CALUTX010000083.1 GCA_944323815.1 uncultured Parabacteroides sp.
TTCAAATTAGCGACCAATCTTCCGTTATTGAATATCGGCTGTGCCAACGAAGCAAGGGCTTGGAACATGAACTGCCCCGGATTGGAAATCGTAACACCCGAACCGTTCGTCCACCCGGCCGTAGCCGTGATATTCACACCCGGATAGAATGCCGCACGCGCCTGGTTGGTCGAGTAGTATGCGCTTGCCAACGTCATTTCTGCCATCTTCACATCCGGACGGTTCTCCAAAAGCTGCAACGGAACACCGACCGTCAAATCGTCCGGGACAACCTGCACATCCAACGTGCTGCGGTCGATAGCCTGAGGTGCTTTCGCCAAAAGGACGGAAATAGAGTTTTCCGTTTCCTTTACCTGCCGCTTCAGGTCAATGAGCGAAGCCTGTACCTGATGATAGGCGGCACGCATCTGGACGACTGCTGCCTCGTTTGTCATACCGGCCTCCTTCATAGCTTCCGTCACACGCACATTCTCTTTGTAGATGTCTGCCGTTTCGGCAGTAATTTCCACCTGACGATCCAACATCAACAAGGTGTAATAGGCATTCGCAATGCCGCAGATGATTTGCGAACGAACTGCCTGCTGCGAATATTGGCTCTGCAAATAGGCCGCTTTCTGCCCTCTGCTTGCATTCAGCAGCTTACCGAACAAATCAATTTCCCAACTGGCCGAAGCCGCTGCCGTATAGGCCTGTCCCCAATCCGGATTATTCTCCATCTTCATGAGGCTTCCTTGCGGAGCCAGATTGATCGAAGGCAAGAAGGCCAGGCGAGCAGCAGTCAACTGGGCTTTTGCCTCTTCCACACGCAAGATGGCTGCTTGCAGGTCTACATTATTTACCAATCCCTCCTCAATCAAAATTTGTAGCTTGGGATCGGTAAAAATTTCCTGCCAGGGCAAATTTCCCATATTGGTCGTATCAGAACTGGCAAGCGTTCCCGTTTCGGCCACGGGGTCCCGATAAATGCCATCCGCGCTAATCTCTTCCGGACGTTCGTACGCCTTGTAGATGTGGCAACTGCTCAGTAAAGCAGCTGCGCACACCATATATACTATATTTCTCTTCATTCCCATTTACTCTTTAGTTTGTGCATGTGCATATTGTTCAATTTCTGTACTCATGTCACTGTTGTCCAAATCGCTCCATTCCAACGGTTTCACTTTCTCTTGCAGATACTGGAATGCGACGAACAATACAGGAACGATAAATATCTGGCAAATCATACCAATCAACATACCTCCGATTGCCGAAGCTCCCAACGTACGGTTACCGTGCGCACCGACACCGAAAGCGAACATCAACGGAAGCAAACCGATAATCATCGCCAAAGAGGTCATCAGAATCGGACGCAAACGAGCACCGGCACCCAAGACAGCTGCCCACGTCAAACTCATACCCATCTTACGACGGTCGAGCGCGAACTCTACAATCAAGATAGCGTTCTTTGCCAACAGACCCATCAACATAATCAAGGCGATTTGCATATAAATATCGTTCGACATCGAACCCATAATCATCTTCAACGCCGGAATGCTGCCCAACGAGTTCATACCGTTCACGAACAGGAAGCTACCCAACAAACCGAACGGAATCGAAAGCAACACGGCCAACGGCAAGAAGTAGCTTTCGTATTGAGCACTCAGCAACAGGTAGACGAATACAAGACACAAGACAAAGATAATCGCCGTCGTATTGGTCGTCTGTGCTTCCTCACGCGCCATACCACCCAGTTCATAACCGAAACCTGCCGGCAAGTTCTGGTTCGCCACCTCTTGGATAGCCTGCAACGCCTGACCGGACGTGTAACCGGCTGCCGGAGAAACCATCACCTGGATAGAGGTGTACAGGTTGAAACGGCTGATGACATCCGGGCCGTAAATACGCTTCATCGAGATGAACTGCGAAATCGGCGCCATCTCGCCGTCGCTTCCGCGCACCTTGATGCGATTCAACGATTCCAAATTCTTGGTCGCATCCGGTTCCGCCTGAATCATGACACGGTACATCTTACCGAAGCTGTTGAAGTTTGAGGCGTAGATACCGCCGAAATAACCCTGCATTGTCGTCAGAATATCACTCGGGCTGATACCGGCTTTCTTACAAGCGGCCGCATCAATATCAATCTGGTACTGCGGGAAACTCGGGTTGAAGTTTGTCGATGCCGAATTGATTTCGGGCCGTTCCTGCAAAGCTGCCATATAGTCGTTGACCACTTGGAAGAAGTGGTCCAAGCTACCACCGGTCTTATCCTGCATGTTCAACTCGATATCCGTCGAAATAGAATAACCCGGAATCATCGGCGGAGCAAAGAACAACACCTGCGCATCCTTAATCACCTTCTGTGCACGCATGAACAGCGTTGCCACCACAATGTCCGAACTCTGTGTCGTCGAACGTTCTTCCCAGTCTTTCAACTTGATGATGATAGAACCATAAGAAGAACCCTGTCCGCTACCGATGAAACTAAATCCGGAAATCACCGTACGAGAAGCAACTGCCGGGTCGGCCGCAATCAGGCTGTCCACCTGCGCCAATACTTCCATTGCCCGTTCCTGAGAAGTTCCCGGCGGCAACGTAACGGCTCCCATGATTGTACCCGTATCTTCGTTCGGCACCATACCGGTCGGCGTCGTGTTCATAAAGACCACCAACAGGACGATAGAAGCAATCACCAACCCGAAAGAAAGCACTTTCTTCTGGATAAAGAACAGCACCTTGTTTTTATATTTCCCTAAAACGGATTCATAAGAGGTATTGAATGCTTTCTTGAACTTGTCGGTCGTCATTCCAACGAAAGCCAAGATACTAATCAAGGCAAAAACAACCGTCAATACCGGATGCTCACCGAAGTTGAACATACCGAAAATCATACCCAACACGGCCACCACCGTAAAGAGGATAGTAATACTCGGATGCAGCAACCGGCCGATTGCCTCGCTATACCGGCGAATCATAATCTTGCGCGACTCTTTCATCGCCGTTCCCATCCGCTCTTTCAAGCCCGGAGCCTCTTCACCTTCTTCGGTGTGCGGCTTCAACAAGATGGCGCAAAGGGCAGGCGAAAGCGTCAAAGCGTTCAGGGCTGAGAAACCGATTGCAATCGCCATCGTCAAACCGAACTGCTGATAGAATGTACCCGCCGTACCGGACATGAAACTAACGGGGATAAACACAGACATCATGACCAACGTAATGGAGACGATTGCACCACCCAACTCGCTCATGGCGTCAATAGCCGCCTGCTTCGTCGATTTATACCCTTGGTCTAACTTCGCGTGGACTCCCTCCACGACGACTATGGCATCGTCGACCACAATCGCAATGGCAAGCACCATAGCCGAGAGGGTCAACAGGTTCAAGCTGAATCCGATAATCTTCAGCGCAAAGAAGGTCGCAATCAACGCCACCGGAATCGCAATCGCCGGAATCAACGTCGAACGCATATCCTGCAAGAAGACATACACCACGATGAACACCAAGATAAACGCCTCGATCAAGGTCTTGATTACCTCGTGAATCGAAGCGAACAAGAAGTCGTTGGCACTCTGCGCGATGTTGATACCCAACCCTTCGGGCAAGTTCTTCTCATAATCGGCCAACACCTTCTCCAAATTGGAGATGGTTTCCGTCGCGTTGGTTCCCGCCATCTGGTAGACCATACAGGAAACACCGACGTGACCGTCAATCTTGTTGTTGAAGGAGTAAGCCAAACGACCCAATTCCAGATCAGCCACATCGCCCAAACGGAGGATTTCGCCGTTCGGGAGCGCTTTTACCACAATGTTTTCAAACTCGGTAGTCGACGAAAGACGTCCCTTGTAACGAATCGTGTACTGGAACGACTGGTTACCCCGTTCACCGAACTGGCCCGGAGCCGCCTCGATGTTCTGCTCTGCCAACACACCCGAGATGTCGCTCGGCACCAAACCATATTGCGCCATCACGTCCGGCTTCAGCCAGATTCGCATGGAGTAGTCCTGTCCCAACACGAACGCGTCACCGACACCCTTCACACGCTTGATTTCCGGGATGATGTTGATGTTCGCATAGTTTTCGATAAACTCGATGCCATATTTGTCTTCCTTGTCGTACAAGGAGAAAATCATCAACATGGAGTTCTGACGTTTGTAGGTAGTCACACCGACCTGTGTTACCTCGGCGGGCAACAAACCTTGCGCCTGCGTCACACGGTTCTGTACGTTGACCTGCGCCATATCGGGGTCTGTCCCCTGATTGAAGTAGACCGTAATACGCGCCGACCCGTTGTTGGTCGCGGTAGACTGCATGTACATCATGTTCTCCACACCGTTGATTTGGTCTTCCAACGGAGAAATCACGGAGTTCAACACGGCCTGCGCGTTTGCTCCGGTATAGGTCGCGCTCACCGAAATGGTTGGAGGCGCGATGTCCGGATACTGGGTAATCGGCAGCGTAGCCAAACCGATGATACCCAAGATTACCAACAAAATCGAGATTACGGTTGATAATACCGGGCGGTTAATAAATCTATCTAATTTCATTCTCTATCTTCCTTAATTATACATTATATATATACAATCAATTAAAAGCCGTCGCCAAATTTCCCTCGCGCTGGTCTTTTACCGCCTGCTCGTATTTTGCCTGCTTCTGTGCTTCGGTGATGGGGATAATCTTCCGGCCGTCGCTCAAGGTCTGGACGCCCTCGGTCACGATGCGTTCACCCGACTTCAAACCACTCGTCACAAGGAAGTTCTGCCCGTCGTTGAGCGGAGAGATTTGGATTTCGGTATACTTCACCGTGCTGTCCGGCTGCACGACGTAAACGAATTTCTTGTCCTGAATCTCGACCGTCACACGCTGCGGAATGACGATGACATTCTCGATTGTATAAGGGAAGATCACGTTGGCCATACCGCCGCTGCGGAGGATATTCTTCGAGTTGGGGAAGATGGCACGCATGCTGACCGAACCGGTCGACTGCTCAATCACGCCGCTCACCGCGTCAATCTTGCCTTCGAACTCATACATCGTTCCGTCGGCCAATTGGAGCTTCACGGCGGGCATCTTCTCCAGCTGTTCCTTCAGCGTACCGCCGGCGCGCGTCAGGTTCAAGAGGTCTTTCTCGGTCATGGAGAAATAGACGTACATGTCACCGATTTCAGAGACCGTCGTCATCGGGTCCGAAATCGATGCGCTAACCAAGGCCCCCACACGGTAAGGGAACGTCCCGACCACACCATCCGACGGGCTGGTCACCGTACAGAAGTCCAAGTTCTGCTTTGCGCTCACCCGGGCTGCTTCGGCTTGTGCCAACGTCGCTTTGGCGGAGAGGAGGTTGTTCACCGCCTGCTCGTATTCGAAATCACTGATGATTTGCTTGTCATGTAACATTTTCTTGTTACGTTCGGTCAACGTCAGGGTACTCACGTTGGCCTGCGCCGTCTTCACAGTCGCTTCTGCCTGACGCAACGCGGCGGCGTACTGCGTGTCGTCAATCTTAAACAGCGCCTGTCCTTTGCGGACGGTTGCGCCTTCATCCACACAAAGTTTTACAACAAACCCAGATACCTGCGGCCGGATTTCTATATCCTGAAGTCCTTTGATGGTAGCCGGATACGAACGAGTCTGGGCACTATTGGAAGCCGTCACCGTCATCACAGCGAACTCGTCGTCTCCCATTTTCATACCACTCTGACCACCTCCACAGGCAGTCAATAAAGATACTCCTACGGCAAACAAAGCCATTTGCCTCAACTGGGTAATAGTAGTTCTCATCATTTGTTTATCCATATTCGTTTAATATATATTTATTTTCCTTTTCGTTTTCTTGCTCATCGAATCCTCTTCTTTTTCCCCGGCAGCCGTTTCATTTTGCTCGGCGGGTAACTTTTTTCGTCCGGCAGGTAATTTTTGTCCGCAACATGCCTAAAAAAGCATACAAATGTAGCACTATTTTGTTGTACTCTTTCCGTTTATACATTCTTTATACACTATGAAATTGTTTTTTATAGTTATCATTCAGCCATTTCTGACAAATCGAATCTAATTTCGTTCAAATTAATACACAAATCCAGCGAAGCATTTGTTTATTCAACAATTTATCCTAATTTTACGGCATTATTCATACTTAAACAATATCAAATGGAAGCGAAATTCAGTATCTCGGAGGTGGCAGGCACCTCATGGAAATTTACCAAGTCTCAAATTTGGGTATTGGCGGGGATGTTCCTTGCCTATTGTGTTGTAACGGGTATTCTGAACCTGATCACGTCGTCGTCTTACGTCTTGAACCTGCTTGTTCAACTCATTATCGGGTCGTTATTCACGCTCGGTTTCATCCGTAACATGTTCCAGACGATGGACGGCGAAGAGCCGCAGTTCTCGGCTTACGGGCAGGAAGCGCGCAAGTTCTTGCATTACCTCGTGGCTAACATCCTTTACAGCATCATTGTCTGCATTGGTATCGTGCTGCTCATCATTCCGGGCATCTACCTTGCCATCCGCTTGCAGTTCTTCCAGCAGTACATCGTTAGCGAAGAGCGTTGCAGCGCCATCGACGCGCTCAAAAAGAGTTGGGAGCTGACCCAAGGACAGGCCATGCCGCTCTTCCTCCTTGCTTTGGTGCAGATAGGACTCACGCTGCTGGGGCTGATTCTGCTCGTGGTCGGCCTTTTCGTCGCCATACCGCTCATTGTGATGATGCAGTGCTACGTGTTTAGGAAATTGAGAATTGAGAGTTGAAAATTGAGAAATTCCAAACAACAAATTCCCAAACAACAAATTGAGAGTTGAAAATTGAGAACTAACGCGTGACCTGTCGCCGTCCTTATTTTTCAATTTTCAATTCTCAACTTTCAATTTAAACGATGAAGACTTATCGCATAAAAGACATCGCCGCCTTGTCGGGTGTTTCGACCGGCACGGTGGACCGCATCCTCCACAAACGGGGAAAGGTTTCGGAAGAGGCACAACGGAAGGTGGAAAAGGTTTTGAAAGAGATTGACTACCACCCAAACCTCATCGCCCGTTCGCTCGCGTTGAAGAAGAGGTACCGCTTCGCCGCACTGATTCCCTCGTTCGCAAAGGGTGAATATTGGGACAAGCTGTGCGAAGGTATCGACAAAGCGGCAAAAGAGCTGTTCAGTTACAACGTGGAGGTCGAGAAGCTGTACTTCAACCAGTATGACCGGAGCAGTTTCGACGCGCTAATTCCCGGTCTTGAGGAGGCAGACTGCCAAGGGGTCGTCATCGCGACGCAATTCCGCGACAGCGTTATCCGGCTTACCGAACGACTCGACCGGCTGGAAATTCCTTATGTCTTGATTGATGCTTTTATCGAAAATACCCATTGCGTGGCCTATTACGGGACCAACTCCTACGATTCGGGATACATTGCCGGGCGGCTCCTCTACGAGCAAATCCACCCGACGGACGACCTCGCCATCTTCCGCTTCATCCGCAAGGGCGACCAGCTTATCACGCAGGTGATGAAACGCGAAGAGGGTTTCCGCGACTACCTCTCCAAGCAGGCCTATGGCGGACGTATCCATGCCGTGCAGTTGTATGCGGACGAACCGGAGAAAAACCGCGCCATCCTCGACGACTTTTTCAGCCGACAGCCGCAAGTGGGGGCAGGCATCATCTTCAACTCGCGCGCCCACCTGCTGGGCGGCTATTTCCACGCGAAGAAGCAGGCGTTCAAACTGATCGGGTATGACGTCATTGACGCAAACGTGGCGTGCCTGCTCGACGGAAGCATCACGCACCTGATTGCACAGCGGCCGGAGGTGCAAGGGTTCAATTGCGTGCGGGCCCTGTTCCGCCACCTCATTCTCAAAGAGAAGGTCGAACCGATCAACTACATGCCGATAGACATCTTGATAAAGGAAAATATCCCGTATTACAACAACTACATTTAAGCGCGCAAAAACCTTTTTTTCGCGCTTTCTTTTTTGTTTTCCCAATAAATACGTTACTTTTGCGTCCGGTGTGTGTCCGAACACAACGCACGCCAGCAATACATGAATTATCACAAACATAAACTATTACAGATATGGCTAATTTATTTAGTGTAAAAGACAAAGTTGTCATTATCACCGGCGGAGCCGGAATTTTAGGTAGAGGAATTGCCGGCCACTTGGCCGAAGAAGGTGCAAAAATCATCATCCTGGACCGCGCAGTCGAAGCCGGCGAACAACTGGTGGCAGACATCCAAGCCAAAGGGGGTGAGGCTTGTTTCTTCCAGACAGATGTATTGGACAAAGAGACATTGGAACAAAACAAAAAAGACATTTTGGCGAAATATGGCCGCATCGACGCCCTGCTGAATGCAGCCGGCGGAAACATGGCTGGCGCGACCATCGCTCCGGATAAAACCATCTTCGATTTGAACATCGACGCATTCCGCAAGGTGGTAGACCTGAACCTGTTCGGTACCGTCCTGCCGACAATGGTATTCGCCGAAGTGATGGCACAGCAGAAAGAGGGTGCCATCGTTAACTTCTCCTCCGAATCGTCGTTGCGTCCGTTGACCCGCGTAGTTGGTTACGGAGCTGCCAAAGCAGCTATCTCCAACCTGACAAAGTATCTGGCAGGCGAACTGGCTATCAAGTTCGGCGAAGGATTGCGCGTAAACGCCATCGCTCCGGGCTTCTTCCTGACCGAGCAGAACCGCACGCTGATGACCAATCCGGACGGTTCTTATACCGACCGGGCTAAATCGGTTATCGCTCATACGCCGTTCCGCCGCTTGGGTACACCGGATGAACTGTTCGGTACGATTCAATACCTGATCAGCGACGCTTCCAAGTTCGTCACCGGAACCATTGCGATTGTAGACGGCGGATTTGACGCATTCTCTATTTAATCACCCCTAAAACAAGGAGCAGATATGTATTTATGTGAACAAACATGGCGCTGGTACGGGCCAAACGACCCCGTAAGCCTATCCGACATCCGGCAAGCCGGCGCAACGGGCATCGTCAATGCCCTGCACCACATCCCCAATGGCGAAGTATGGACCATCGAGGAAATCCAGAAACGGAAAGCCATCATCGAGGAAGCCGGATTACGTTGGAGCGTCGTCGAGAGTGTTCCCGTGCATGAGCACATCAAAACGCAAACGGGTAACTTCCAGCAATATATTGAGAACTACAAACAGAGCATCCGTAACTTGGCGGCCTGCGACATCAAGGTCATCACCTATAACTTTATGCCGGTCCTGGATTGGACGCGCACGAACCTCGCCTACACGATGCCCGACGGCTCAAAGGCGTTACGTTTCGAACGGGCTGCCTTCATGGCGTTCGACCTCTATATCTTGAAGCGTCCGGCGGCTGAACAGGAATACACGGACGAAGAGAAAGCCATCGCAAAAGCCCGTTTCGACGAGATGAGCGAGGCAGACAAAGAGCTGTTGGTACGCAACATGATTGCCGGTCTGCCAGGTTCGGAAGAGAGCTTTACGCTCGACCAGTTCCGTGCTGAATTAGACCGCTACAAAGACATCGACGCTGAGCAGCTGCGCGCCAACTTGATTTACTTCCTGAAGGAAATCACACCGGTAGCCGACGAAGTAGGAGCCCGCATGGTTATCCACCCGGACGACCCGCCCTACCCCATTTTGGGCTTGCCGCGCATCCTGAGCACGGAAGAGGATTTCCGCAAGTTGATTGAGGCAGTTCCGAACAAAAGTAATGGGTTGTGCCTCTGCACCGGTTCGTTTGGTGTACGTGCCGACAACGACCTGCCAGGCATGATGCGCCGCTTTGCCGACCGTATCGACTTCGTGCACATCCGCAGCACCAAACGCGACGCAGCGGGGAACTTTTACGAAGCCAACTTGCTGGAAGGCGACGTCAATGTCTATGAGGTAATGAAAGCCCTACTTGAAATCGAACAGAAACGTTGCTGCTCCATCGCCATGCGCCCCGACCACGGGCACCAGATGATCGACGACCTGCACAAGAAGACCAACCCGGGCTACTCCTGCATCGGTCGCCTGCGCAGCCTCGCCGAATTACGCGGGCTGGAGCTGGGGATTGCAAAGTCTTGCTTTAACTACTAACGGTTTTATTCGACTTAATACGACAATGTGCCAATATCCCCCTTCAACAGGGAAAGATATTGGCACATTTGCATATTACTTAATCAGCACATTAGAACGTCACACCCACGCGGAAGCCGACACTTTGTTGACCGTCGAGCGTACCAATCAGCAACTGGCTGTCGTTGGTCGCGTAACTGTAATAACCGGCAACGTGGAAGCCGAAACGCTTGTCGGGCATGGGGTAAATGTTCAAACCGATCTCCGGCGAAACGTAGAAGCCCCAAGGATTATCGTACCATCCGGTACTGTTCACGTAAGTCGTGTTCCGCGCATACATCGCACCGAGTTTCGCACCAATATAGGGACGTACATAGCCGGTCTCGATGAAGCGATAAGAGGCCATTAGACCGAACGGCAGACGGTAGGCCGACTGTTGCTGGTCCGTCGTCAGAGAGGCGGTCGGCGAAATCGGATAGGTCTGGCGGGGCACATACTTGTGGTTGGTGTGGAAACTCAGGAAAGCACCCAGCGACCAATGGGGCGTGAGGTAATAACCCGCCTCGAAGTTCATTCCCCAACCGCTAATCTTGTTGGCAAAGTCGGTGTTCAGCGGCGCATTCATCTGCCAGTCGATATTGAAATACATATCATCTATCACGTTCTGGGCTTGGCTTTTGGTAGTAAAAGAGAGTGCCAACAGGGCTACCAAAGCATATTTCAGTTTTAATATTCTATTCATCGTTTTCATATTCAACGTCTTTTACTCATTTGTATATAAGATATTCAAATAGGGAGATTGGGTAAACGCCTGATTGAGGGCACGGAGTGCCAACTGCAAATTGATGCGCGAACTACCATAGAGCAGACCATCAGCGTAGGCATGCCATACAACGGTCAGGTCTTGCTTCTCGTCGTCGGTTGCTGCCGTCCGCTTCGTCAGGTCGACCATCTCCATCATCAGCGTACCTGTATCATAACTGTACGAAATCGGATAGGGATAATACCATCCGCCCCAATAAGGACCCCAGAAGGCGAAAT
>CALUTX010000084.1 GCA_944323815.1 uncultured Parabacteroides sp.
AATGAGTTCCTGAACTTGGAAGGCGACAAGATTTCCACCTCGCGTAATTGGGCTGTTTGGCTGAATGAGTATTTGGTCGATATGCCGGGCAAGCAAGATGTGTTGCGTTACGTCCTGACCGCCAACGCACCGGAGACCAAAGACAACGATTTTACGTGGAAAGATTTCCAAGCCCGCAATAACAACGAGCTGGTTGCCATTTTGGGGAACTTTGTCAACCGCGCCTTGGTGCTGACCCAGAAATATTTCGACGGAAAGGTTCCCGCAGCAGGAGAATGGACCGATTACGACCGGCAGACATGGGCCGAAGTGTCGGAAGTAAAAAGCAACGTAGAGCGGTTGCTCGATACGTTCCATTTCCGCGATGCGCAGCGTGAGGCGATGAACCTGGCACGCATCGGAAACAAATACTTGGCCGATACGGAGCCTTGGAAGCTGGCAAAAACCGACATGGAGCGGGTGGCAACGATTCTGCACATCGCATTGCAGATTACGGCAAACCTTTCGATTGTTTTCGGGCCTTTCCTGCCGTTTAGCATGGAGAAGCTGAACAAAATGCTTGCCATCGAACCGATGGCATGGGACCGTCTGGGTGCTTTGGACTTGCTGGAAGCGGGACATGTGCTGGGGAAACCGGAATTGCTCTTTGAGAAAATTGAAGACAGCGTGATTGAAAAGCAAGTGCAGAAGTTATTAGACACAAAGAAGGCCAACGAAGAGGCAAACTACCATGCCAAACCGATACGGGAGAATATCGCCTTTGACGATTTCACAAAGTTAGACATCCGCGTGGGTACGATTCTGGAATGCACAAAAGTTCCGAAGGCAGACAAGCTGTTGCAATTCCGAATCGACGACGGCTTGGAGAAAAGGACCATTGTCTCCGGCATTGCGCAGCATTACAAACCGGAAGAA
This sequence comes from uncultured Parabacteroides sp., assembly GCA_944323815.1. Lineage (GTDB taxonomy): Bacteria > Bacteroidota > Bacteroidia > Bacteroidales > Tannerellaceae > Parabacteroides. Next base: position 916 of record CALUTX010000084.1, read on the forward strand.
CTGGTCGGCAAGCAGGTTTGCTTCATCGCCAATTTGGCTCCGCGCAAGTTGAAGGGCATTGTGTCGGAAGGCATGATCCTCTCCGCCGAGAACTTTGACGGTTCGTTGGCTGTCATTATGCCGCAAAAGGAGGTAAAACCGGGAAGCGAAGTGAAGTAAATTGACAATGGACAATTGACAATTGACAATTATTTTCACGCATGATTAATTGTCAATTGTCAATTGTCCATTGTCCATTATCAAAAAACGGATGGACAATCACAAAGAAGCAAAACACATTTCTCAATCAGGAATTGTTAATTGTCAATTGTCAATTGTCAATTGTCAATTAACAATGGTCGACCTGCACGGGCAATATCTCCGGTTGAAAACGGAAATCGACGCGGCGATTCAGAACGTTATAGACAGCAGCGCGTTTATCAACGGCCCGCAAGTCGGTTTGTTTGCCGCGTATTTGGCGGACTACTTGCAGGTTCCGCATGTGATTCCCTGCGGAAACGGGACCGATGCCCTGCAAATCGCCCTGATGGCGCTCGATTTGCAACCGGGCGACGAGGTCGTCCTTCCGGCCTTTACCTATATCGCTGCCGCCGAGGTGGTGGCGCTTTTGGGCTTGCGGCCGGTGCTGGTCGACGTGGACGCGCGCACTTTCAATCTGGACGCGCGCCTGCTGGAGGCGGCGATTACGGATAAGACACGCGCCGTTATCGTCGTCCACCTCTTTGGGCAGGCTGCCGACATGGAGCCGATTCTCTCCATCGCATCGAAACACCATTTGTATGTCGTCGAAGACAACGCCCAGTCATTGGGAGCCACTTATACCTTTGCGGATGGCACGACGCAGCGGGCGGGAACCATCGGGCACATCGGCACAACCTCTTTCTTCCCCTCCAAACCCTTGGCGTGCTACGGCGATGGCGGTGCGCTGATGACGAGGGACAATTTGCTGGCCGACCGCATCCGCATGATAGCCAACCACGGGCAAAAGACGAAATACAACCACCAATCCATCGGCTGCAATTCGCGTCTGGACACGTTGCAAGCGGCTGTCTTGGATGTCAAGTTGCGCCATTTGGACGAATTTACGGCGGCGCGGCAATCGGCTGCGCATTTGTACGACGAGTTGTTGGCCTCCTGCGCCCCGAAACTGCTTTTGCCCCTGCGCACAACCTCTTCTACCCATGTCTTTCACCAATATACCGTCCTGATAAAGGAGGGCCGGCGGGACGAAGTCCGTTTGAAACTGCGCGAACGCGGCATCCCGTCGATGGTCTACTATCCGCTGCCCGTACACCGGCAAGCTGCCTACCGGACGCTCGTTCGCTGCTCAGGGACACTGCCTGTCGCCACCGCCTTGTGCGAATCGGTGCTTTCATTACCGATTCACACCGAAATGACGCCGGAAATGGTACAATATATAGCGGAAAACCTCGTTGAAATAGTACAATAATCCTCGAAAAAATGAACAAAAAGATACGATTTGCCGTAATCGGTTGCGGGCATATCGGCAAACGGCATGCCGAAATGATTACCCGCGACGAGGGGGCCGAGTTGGTTGCCCTGTGTGACATTCGTCCGCGCGCCGAATTGGGTATCGAAGCCTACGATGTCCCTTTCTATCCCTCCCTGGAGGCATTGCTGCAGAGCGAAAAGCCCGACGTTATCAACATTTGTACGCCCAACGGCTTGCACGCCGATATGGCCGTGCGCATTATCGAATCGGGATGCCACGTCGTCATTGAGAAACCGTTGGCACTGACATTGGCCGATGCCGAACGCGTTGTGTACGCTTCGCTAAAGTACCGCCGGCAGGCGTTTTGCGTAATGCAAAACCGCTATTCGCCTCCCTCGGTATGGATGAAGGAAATGGTAGAGTCCGGAAGGCTCGGCCGCATCTTCATGGTCCAATTAAATTGTTATTGGAACCGCGACGAACGCTACTACAAGCCTAATGGGTGGCACGGAGACGCCCTTCTGGACGGCGGAACCCTCTTTACACAATTTTCTCACTTCATCGACATCATGTATTGGCTCTTTGGGGATATTTGTAATATCCAAGCCAAGTTTGCGGACTTCAATCACACAGGTTTGACAGCATTTGAGGACAGTGGAATTGTCCATTTTAACTTTGTCAATGGCGGAATGGGATGCTTGAATTACTCAACCGCGGTGTGGGATAAGAACATGGAAAGCAGCCTTTCCGTCATTGCAGAGAACGGAAGTGTGAAGATAGGCGGGCAATATATGAATGAAGTAGAATATTGTCACATCAAAGACTACGAAATGCCCCAGTTGCCGCCTACAAATCCCGGCAATGACTACGGACCCTATAAAGGTTCGGCGCAAAACCACAACTTTGTCATCCGAAACGTCGTCCGCGTCCTTTCCGGCTCCCCGGCAGAGACAATTACCACCAATGTGCTGGAAGGAATGAAGGTCGTAGACATCATCCAGCGTATTTACGCGCTGAAAACACACTCCTAATCACTCTTCAGGCAAAAGCCCTTTGCGGACAAGCGCTTCGCGAACGGCTTTTGCGCTAAAATAGGGATTCGTAAGCACCTCTTTCTGTAACTTTTCCTCTATGTACGGCTCACAATAGGCCATCGACCCCTGCGTGAAGAGAATCACATCCGCGTTGTGGGCTTCCTTTTGAATCTTTTCGGTAATGAGCGCTTTCAAACGGTCTGCCTGCATACCGAATCCGCCTTCCACCAAGACTTCGGTGATTTCCACCTCTTTGCCAAGCTCTCTGGCGACCTGCTCAAGCGTATTCCGAGTTGGCGCAAGCGATGTGGGAAAAGTCGAAACGATAGCCAAACGCTTCCATTTCCTAACCGCCTCCCTGCACATCTCTTCGTTCACCCGGATGATGGGAATTCCTGTGTACAAAGCCACATCCTGCGCACAGTAGGCAATATCTTCCACCGTCGAACAGATGCTGAGAATCACGTCGGCGCCTTCTTCGATTGCACGCATATAACAGCCGATAATTTGCGCTGTCGGGAGCGCTGTTACACGCCCTGTACGCTTGATTTCCTCAAATGCTTCCGGTACTTCATACGTCAGCAGCTTCGCATTTGCTCCCACTTGCTCCCGAATCTCTCTGACAACATCCGCTTTCAGTTCCGGAGTTGTTACTGTATAAACCAAAGCCACAGTAATAGGTTTCGAAGCCGTTAAATTCCACGTCATGAAACTCATGATTATAATATAGATGCAAATTCGTAGATTTTGTCTGATGGAGCTTCTATTGTTCATGTTGTTATCCTTTCCGTTTTTATTTATAGACATTCAAAGATAATTCATTTAGAAAAAATGGCATACGGATACCCAATTTATTTTATTATATATGCCATTCAATACTCCGAAAAAGATTTTGTAAACTTTCAAAATGGCATCCGACCCTTGGGAAGTCATTTTGAAGATTTACAAAGTCATTTCCCGAGGGTTGGAAGTCGTTTTGTAAACTTACAAAACCATTTCCTGAGGGTCGGAAGTCATTTTGTAAATTTGCAAAGTCATTTCCGACCCTCAGGAAGTCATTTTGAAAGTTTACAAAATCTTTTTCGTAGATTGGAATGCGCAAATAAAAGGCAACAAAAAAGCCCGCACGTGGCGGGCTCTTCTTTCGGGCAAAGAGAAATTGTTATTTCTTGGCTGCCTTCTTGGCTTGTTTGGCTTCTTTCTTGGCTACCTTCTCCCAATGCTTGGCTCCGATTTCTTTTTGCTTGGCTGTAAACTCTTTGGCGAGCTTTTCAGCTTCTGCTTCGTCGGATGGCGAGGCAAAGGCGTGCTTATAACCTTTTACATCGTTCCAATGGCCGCGTGTGAAGTCGGGAAAAGCAACTGCAGCGCAACCATTGTCCATCGAAAGGGCGCCCAATTCGGCTAAACTGCACCATTCAGCCAAGTCATATACATCCATATCGAGTGGAAGACCGTTCTGAAGGCAGTAAACCAGTCTTGCATCCATGATAAAGTCCATTCCACCGTGTCCACCTACCTCTTTCGCCATTTCTCCGTACTTCTTGAGGATCGGATGCTGATATTTTTGGATTAAAGCCTGCATTTCCTCCTTCGGAAGGAATGAGTGCGAGCTTAAATTGTCCACCTTAGGCTGTACACCTGATGCTGCCATCTGTTTAGAGTCCACGGCATAGCCTTCAACCGGATATTTATTGGCGAAACCTTTCGTCCCGGTCAGCTGATAGAGGCGGTTATAGGGTTGAGGGCTCATCACGTTGTGCTGAATCTCAATTACCTTGCCGTTTTCGGTCCGGATGAGGGTTGTCGTGTGATCGCCGTTGCGGAAATTGTCACACGGCTCGCCGGTTGCCTTTTCGACCAGCGCCTTTCCGTGAACCGACTTGGTGTCCATCGCAACTAACGTTGTCATTCGGTCTCCGCGGTGTATATCAAGCGCTTGGGCGACCGGGCCGAGGCCATGGGTGGCATAAACGTCGCCTCGGTTTTCCATATTATAGCGCAGGCGCCACCCGAGCTTGTCTTGGTCGTCTTTTTTCCAGTAATAGTCCCAGAAATCGTCCAAATTATGGATGTAAGCGCCCTGTGCACGGATTACTTCGCCAAAAACGCCGTTTTGAGCCATGTTTAGCGTGTTCATCTCGAACCAATCATAGCAGCAGTTTTCCAAAATCATGCAGTGCTTGCGTGTTTGTTCGCTCAGATTGATGAGTTCCCAGCATTGCTCGAGGTTCATGGCCGACGGAACTTCGATTGCCGTGTGTTTGCCGTGCTCCAGTGCATATTTGGCGACGGGAAAATGGTGTATCCAGTCGGCTGCGATGTAGACCAAATCGATATCCTCGCGTTCGCAGAGGGCTTTGTAACCTTCCGGACCGGAATAAATCTCGGCGGGCGGCAGACTGGCCTTGCGCAAATAGTTCTGACACCGCTCGGCGCGCTCTTCTTCGTGGTCACAAAGGGCAACGATCTGCACGCCGGGGATATGCGTGAAGCGTTCGACGGCTCCCGGGCCCCGCATGCCGAGTCCGACGAACCCGACACGGACTACGTTGAGTTTTGGGGCGGTCAGGCCGACGGCATGTTGCTGTCCGGCGGGTCGCTCGGGCGTATCAATGACGATGGTTCCCTTTTCCCAGTGCCATTTGGTGCTTGGGGATAAGGATTGTGCGTTCGTGGGTACTGAGGTGCAGAGCAGCGCGAACGCAGCGCAGGCTCCGACTAACCATTTGAATTTTTTCATGCTTTAATTATGAGATTGTTTATAATGGAATTGTATTATTCGACGCGCACAGCGGTTCCGGATGCCGTGACCATGAGCATGCTGCCGCTTTCGCCCACGGTCTCATAGTCGAGGTCGATTCCGATGACGGCATTTGCGCCTCGCGCATTGGCCTCTTGCGTCATCTCCTGCAACGCAGTGTCTTTCGCCTCGCGCAAAACCTTTTCGTAACTGCCCGAACGGCCCCCGAAGAAGTCGCGTATGCCTGCCATGAAGTCCCTGAAGACATTGGCGCCGATGATGGTCTCACCGGTCACGATGCCGTAGTATTGGGTGATTTGTTTTCCCTCAATGTTGTTTGTAGTTGTGAGTAACATAGTTATAAATGGGTTATTTAATGAATTAATGTCCTGTTTGTACAGCCGGTTTCTGATTACTCATGGTCAAGACCAGTGTTCCGCCTTTCACGATGTCCGAATGTTGGATGAAAGGCGTGCTCAGCTTCGTGCCGTTGAGTGTTGCCTCGACCAGATATTTGTTTTCCGCACTGTTGTTCTTTACAATGATTTCAAACGTGCCGCCTTCGACCGGCAGTTTGGCGTGTGTCACCATCGGGCGGCCCAAGGCGTAGACCGGAATGCCCGGACAAACCTGATAGAAGCCTAACGCGCTCATGACGTACCATGCCGACATCTGTCCGCAGTCTTCATTCCCGATGATACCGTCCGGTTTGTTGGTGTAGAAGTCTTTCATAATCTGGTCCAAGCGTTCTTGGCCTTTCCAAGGAGCGTCTGTCCAGTTATAAAGGTAAGCCATGTGATGGCTGGGCTCGTTTCCATGTGCATATTGCCCGATTAGGCCGGTAATATCGCCCGAAGCTTCCGCTCCATCGATCTGCGAAGAGGTGGTGAAGAGGGTGTCCAAGCGTGTCTCCAACTCCTGCTTGCCGCCAATGGCAGCGATGAAGTTGTCCATATCGTGTGGCACGAAGAAACTCCATTGGAAGGCGTTCCCTTCGGTATAATCGCTCTTCTGATGGGCTGAATAGCGCGGGTTGAAGGGTGTCCGGAAGGAACCGTCGCCCATAATCGGGCGCATCATCTTGGTTTCCGGGTCGAGATAACGTTTATAGTAGTTCCCTTTCTCGGCGTATGCGTTTGCCAATTCGGTTTTGCCGGCTTTTGCTGCAATTTGGGAGATACACCAGTCTTCGTAAGCCATCTCCAAGCCCCATGAAACCGATTCGGGGATAGAGTCGGCGGGAACGAAGCCATATTTCTCTTTGTAATAGGTGTGGCGCGTGATAAGGTCTAATTCCCGCGTGCCCTTAAATTTCTCTGCCAAGTCGGCCCGGTACACAGAGGAACGGGCACCGGCTTCCGCCCATGTCTTGAGGTCTTCCCCTTCCGCCAAACCCTTCGCTACGAGGTCTGCCAGCACCGAGACGGCCGGATAACCGACCATGCACCCCGTGTAGTTGGACGCCAACGGCCATTTGGGCAGGATGCTCCCCTCTTTATAGCCTTGTATCAATACTTTTCCCCAATCGGCAGCCCGTTCGGGTTGAATAATTGTCATCAGAGGGTGCAACGCGCGGAAGGTATCCCAAAGCGAGAAAACGGAATAGTTCGTGTAGCCTGGCTCGGCGTGATGTATCTTTTTATCCATGCCTAAGTAGCGGCCATCCACGTCTTGGTACATATAGGGAGCCATCATCGTATGGTAGAGGGCGGTATAGAAGTTCACCAAAACGTGCGGGTCGAAACTCTCTATCTGAACGCGGTTCAAGGCTTCGTTCCAGATACGTGCCGACTCCTTGCATATCCCGTCGAAATTCCAACCGGGCAGCTCGACCGTCATGTTCTTTTCCGCGCCTTCCGTATCAACAGGGGAGATGGCGACTTTTGCGTAAAGCGGTTGGTCTTTGGCCGGGAACTTGTAATGCAACTTCAAATCCTCAGTCGTGTGGAGGCGCAGGAAGAGGGAATCCGTCCGCAGCTTTCCGCCGATATATTGGTAAACAGTTTCAATCGGTTCCGAAAAGATGATGCGGTAGGATACGGAATGATGATGTGCCCACCCCTGTGTGTGTATTGTCCCCTCGACGGTCGAGTCGTTGACGAACAGATAGTCATTATCTACCAGTCGGTGTCCCCAATCGGGTTGTAGAATGTGTCCTAAGTCGAGCATCACGCGCCGTTCTTCCGGATTGTCGTATGTGTACTTATGGAAACCGACACGATCCGTACTCGTCAGCTCCACGTCAATGCCGAAATTGTCCAGACGGACGGCGTAGTGGCCCGGCGTTGCCTTTTCAGTCTCTTTTTTGAATGTGGCGACCGGTTTGATCGAATCCTCGCCGGAAAATGGCAGCAAGGCAACGTCTCCCAAGTCACCGACTCCCGTACCCGACAGATGCGTATGGCTGAAGGCGTAAATCCGGTTGTCGTCATAGTGATAACCGCTGCTGGCATCCCATCCCATGATATGGGTGTCCGGGCTGAGCTGCACAAGCGCATTAGGGCGGGTCGCTCCCGGGAACGTATGTCCGTGAAAACCGGTTCCGATGAATGGATCGACATACGAAAGGCAGTCGTCTACTTGCTCTTGCTTAGCAGATTGTGTGCAGCTTGCGAAGCATCCTAACGACGCGGCTGCGAGAAGAATGAGTGTTTGCTTCATATAATTTGTAGCGTTTTATTTTCCGGAAACGAATAAATGATTACTTTCGACCGGACAAATATAGGCAAAAAGAATATTGTAACGAAATTTAGGTGAAGATAATATGTTTACAGTCATCGGAATTATGTTTGCAGGCATAGGCGCAGGCTACCTTTTGCGTCGTGTCGGGTGGTTGCAGAAGGTAGGGACTTCCATTACTTATACGATTTATCTGCTACTTTTCCTTTTGGGATTGTCGGTTGGGGCGAACCGGGAGATTGTCGACAACTTGGCGACATTGGGCGGACAGGCACTTCTGCTTGCTGTGGCAGGAACCACTGGCAGTGTTTTGGCCGCTTGGGCAGTAGGTAATTGGTTTTTCAAGGAGGGAAAACGCAAATGAGAGGAAGTCTGATTGTGGTCGGCTTTTTTGCGCTCGGCTGCCTGCTGGGGGCGGGCGGAGGACTGCCGGAAGCATGGATAAAGGGCGATGCGAGCCTGTATGTCTTGTATCTGCTGATGTTTCAAGTCGGGTTGAGTATTGGGAGTGATAAAAAGCTCAAGGAGATACTGCGCAGTATCCGTCCGAGATTGCTGTTGGTCCCGCTGGCTACGATCGTCGGGACGCTTACTTTCTCCGCAGCCGTCAGCCTGCTGCTGGTGAAGTGGAGTTTGATGGATTGTCTTGCTGTGGGGAGTGGATTTGCCTATTACTCGCTCTCATCCATACTTATTACTCAGTTGAAGGAACCTTCGCTCGGCGTGCAGTTGGCGACGGAGTTAGGGACGATTGCCCTTATGGCGAACATCATGCGTGAGATCATGGCGTTGCTCGGGGCGCCGCTCTTTGCACGTTACTTCGGTCGGCTTGCTCCCATCTGTGCAGGCGGTGCGACGACGATGGATACGACACTGCCTGTCATCACCCGTTACGCCGGGAAGAAGCTTGTTTTCGTATCCATATTGCATGGTATCCTTGTCGATCTCTCCGTCCCCTTCTTTGTCTCGTTCTTCTGCTCTTGATGAGAGGACACAAAAAAACGGGCATCCCGGTATGTGAACCGCAGGATGCCCGTATACATTTATATAGATACTATTGGATCTCCTTCAACATCTCTTTGACGGCAGCCTCTAATTGTTGGTCTTTCCCCTTGAGCTGCGACTCCGGAGTGTTATAGACTTCGATGTCGGGTTCGAGTTGCAGGTTCTCCAAGTAGCGTCCCTGCATGTCTTGCATACCGACCTGCGGAATACCAAACACGATGGACGGGTCGATTTGGCTCTCCCACCAAACGGCTGTCATCGTACCCGGGACGGGTGCGCCGATGAGCTTACCGATGCCCAGTGTCTTGTATGTCCACGGGAAACCGTGCGCGTTGGAATAGTTGTCTTCACACATGAGTACGCACGACGGCTTTGTCCAGCGGTTGAATGGGTCGTTCCCGATGAACTGCCCGCGTGGTGTGAATTTGGCAAACTGCTTTCCGCTGAGGAGGATGGCAAGGTCTTCGTGCAGCCAGCCGCCCCCATTGTGGCGTGTGTCGACGATGACCGCCTCTTTGTTGCGGCAACGGCCCAACAGCTCGGAGTAGGTCTCCCGGAAGCTCTCGCTGTTCATGCTGGCAACGTGAATGTAGCCCACTCGTCCGTTGGAAAGTTTGTCGACCAACGCACGTTTCTGGTCTACCCAACGCTTATAAAGCAGTCCCGACTGAGCGCCGTAGGTGATGGGCTTGACCGTCTCTTCGAAGCGCTCTTTCTTCGCCGGGTCATAGACCGTGAGGCGTACCTTCTTGCCGGCTTTGCCGCTGAAGAGCGGATAGTAGTCCTCACCCGCCTTGATTGGCTGACCGTCTATTTGCTCGATGACGCATCCTACGGTTACCTTCGAATCTGCCCGTGTCAAGGGGCCTTTGGCGATGATTTCTGTAATCTTCAAGCCGTCGCCCTTGTAGGCCGGGTCATAGAAGGCACCGAGGCAGGCAGTCGCCTGTGAACTTGTCGGGGCGTAATAGCGGGCACCGGTATGCGAACCGTTGAGTTCGCCCAACATTTCGGAGAGCATCTCGGCAAAGTCGAAATTGTTGTTGATGTGGGGGAGAAACCGCTCATACGCCTTGCGATAGCCAGCCCAATCAAT